>DATBRW010000121.1:0-9890 GCA_036560125.1 Candidatus Limnocylindria bacterium | reverse complement strand
CCGGCGATGTGCCAGGAGGGTCGTCCGTTGATGGTCGCCCTGGCGTCGGCCATGACCGTCGTCATCGCGGTCACGGTCATGGCGCGCGTGGCCCGGACATGGCCGTCCGGGGTGAATTGGCGCCCCAGGTGGACGGCGCTGCGCAGCCGCAGCTGCACGCCGGACGAATAGCTGGAGCGCTCGACGAAGCCGCGCAGGTAGGCGGTCGGGGACTCGCGGATCCACATCCCCGCCAGCGGGCCGGCCTCGATCTGCAGCCAGCGTCCGGGCAGGTTGGGCACGGTGGCTCGCTGCCCCACCCGGAACGAGCGTGCATTGGCCAGCATCGCCCGATCCAGCCGTCGCAGGTCGCCGTCCTGGGCGATGGCGTAGCCGAGCTGGGTGCCGGAGGCCATGCTGCCGCCGCGGGACGGCTGGTAGACGGTGCCCGGCGCGGTGCGGAAGCCCCAGCCGGTGGTGGTGACCGGGTTGCCGGCCTGGTCGTGCAGCTGCCCGGAGAGCCAGAGCCGGACCGTGGCGTTGACCGGCAATGGCGCCTGCGGCGTCACGCTGGCGCTCTTGCCGCCCGGCGTGGCCTGCACCTGGGCTCCCACGGGCGCGCCGTTCACCTGCAGCTGAACCGTGGCCGTCGACAAACCGCTGATCGGCTCCGAGAAGGTGACCACGGCACCGGTCTTGGCAGGAACCATCTCGGCGCCACGTCGCGGCGACCCGCCAGCGGTGGGTGCCACCAGGTCGGCCACCACGCCCCAGCGCCCCAGTGCGGCCTGGCTGAAGCTCGGGGTCGGTCCGGCATGATCGGCGCCGGCGGAATCGGTGGCAGTCACGCGCAGCAGGTAGCTGCCCGCCGGCGCCCATGCGCCGCCGGTGAGGCGTCCGTTCCAGGTGGCGCTGTTCGCGCCGGCGGCGCGGGACCCCAGCGCGACCGTCTGCACCACCGCGCCGGCGGCGTTCAGGACGTCCAGCTGCACGGCGGTGGCCGCCGCCTTCAGGTTGAAGTCGACCCGTGCGCCGTCCAGCACCCCATCACCATTGGGGCTGAAGCGGGCGGTGGTGCCGGTCTGGTTGACGAACGGCGAAAGTCGGGTGACGGTCGGCGCCGGCCGCGGGGCGAGCATGGCCGTGCCGGACTGGCTGCCGGCCATCCAGGCGATGAGCGGGAACTCGGCGCTCGGCCACTCGCTGAAGCCGTACTGCACCCGATACCACTGATAGCCGCCAGCCGCGACCGGTCCTTCCAGCACGTACACGACGTCGCCCGCCACGGCGCCGTCCACGATGCCGTATTGCGTGCCCGGTCCGGAGCGGATGTTCAGGGTGGCGGCGGATACGCGCGCGAACGCCCCGGCCTTGAGGTTGACCGGCTTGCCCGGTACGGTGACCCAGCTCTGGGCATTGCCCTTGAGGTCCACCGCCCGCACCCGGAACTCGTAGGTCGAGCCGGCCTCGCCGGCGAACCAGGCGCTGGTCTTCCGGCTGCCGGTCAGCCAGGTGCGCCATGCGCCGCGGTCGCGGCGGTACTGGACCGTGTAGCTGCGAACGCCGGACGCGTAGTCCTGCGCCCGCCAGCGGACGATGAACGCCTCCGCGTCGGTGGTGGCCGGCATGGTCTGCACGCCCCCGACCGGCGGCGCCGTGTCGTGCACGAACTTGTTGGCCAGCAGGCGCCACAGCTCATCGCGCCCCTGGTCCATCAGCAGTGTCCACATGCCCGTACCGGCCAGGCCGCGTGCATTGATCAGGTCGTACTTGGCACCCAGCGAGGCGACGTCGTCGTAGTAGCCCTGCACCCAGTGCTTGCCGGCGCTGTCCCAGTACCGATACCACGGCACCTTGCCGACATCGTCCCAGCGACGGCCGAACTGCGCGGCCTGGGCCAGGTGGCCGGTGTAGGTGTACGACTTCGATCCGCCGCCGAGCGTGGTGGCGTTCAGCGCGCTGCTGCTGGTCGGCCAGGTGCGGCCGTAGTACGGCACGCCCCAGATCAGCTTGGCGGCGCTCGTCTCGTTCAGGAAGTCGGCCATGGCGCCGGCCACGTCCAAGGTGTACGGGCTCTGCATGGGCGCCACGCCGCCGGCGCGAGATGAGCCGGACCAGTGGAAGTCGTAGCCCATCACGAACAGCCCGTCTGCGGCGCCGGCCGCGGTCAGGCCGGCCACGTCGTAGCCGGTCGCCCAGGTGGCCGCCCCAGCCATGACGCAGACGGTCAGGTAATCCCCCACGCCGTGGTTGACCAGCGCGCGCTTGAGCTGTCGCACGAAGCTGACGTACTCGTCGCGCAGGCTGGTGGCCAGCGGCTCGAAGTCCAGGTTGACGCCGTCGGCACCGCGCGCGCGGACCGCTGTGACGATCTGGTTCACCAGCCGGCTGCGGGCGACCGAGCTGCCCAGCAGCATCGCCTGGCGGTGGGCCGAGGCGCTGTCCCAGGCCATCATCGTGACCGTCAGCACCACCTTCACGCCGTTGGCGTGGGCGCGGTTGATGACATCGGTCATGCGCGAGCTCGTCCAGCCCGCCCAACCGGTGGTTGGGCTGCCGCTGGGGCCCTTGACCAGGTTGCCTTCCATGTTCGCGTTGACGCTGAAGTAGGCGATGGTCGACACCAGCTGGTAGTTCATCGACGCCAGCGCCGAGTCGGTCAGCATCCAGTAGGGCAGGAAGCCGAAGACCTCCTTGCGGAGCCCGTTCGGCCGACCCGCGGCAGAGACCTGCGCCAGGGTTCCCATCGGCTCAACCGCCGTCCCTGCCATCTCGGGTGCCTGAGCCGGGCCAAGCAGCACGCTCGGCGTACCACCCGCCTTGAAACGCATATCGTCGCCGGCGTGGTCGGAGAGCATCTCGGCATGGACCGATGGCTGCTGGAGCTCATCGGGCAGTGGCGGCAGCACGCGGCCGTCCGCGGTGCGCACCGCTCCATCGGCCAGCGGATCGGCCGCCAGGGTGGCGGCCGGCATGGCGCAGGCGAAAGCAAGCAGCAGGACGAGGGCGAAGCGTGCGTGACGGGTCATCCGGGTCGGGTCACCTCGCTGGGATCGGTCGCGAGAATGCGATCGCGCATGACCGCATCGGTCCTCACCCTACCGACCAGCACTCCCCCTAACCATGGTACGGATGGGCCAGTCTGCGCCCGACGCGACGCGTTGCCCAGTGATGTGCCCATCGTTCCCCCGCGCGGAGGTCAGCCGCCGGAAACGAGCGTCACGACGCTGGAGGCACGCAGCCAGTAGCCCTTCCACGTTCCGCTGGTCATGCGGAACCAGAGGCCGGTCTGCCCGGGCAGCGCGCGCAGCTCGGCGGCGTTGCCCTCGCGGTACACGCCGGTGGAGGTGCGCGTGCCGGTCATCGCACCGGATGGGCCGAAGGCGTAGCCGGTATGCGTGCCCTTCTTGACACCGATCCGTGCCGGCGGGCTGAAGACCTGGTCGCCGGGAGCGGCCGCCGCGGATCCGCCGGGGAGCGAGACGGCGCCGGACTCGCGCAGCCAGTAGCCCTTCCAGGTGCCGCTGGTCACGTAGAACCAGGTGCCGGCCTGGCCGGCGATGGTGCGCCGCAGGCTGGTGGTCACGGTGCTGGCCGCGGCCAGCGTCCCGTGCTTGGCGAGCGTCGGCTTGCCGTCGAGGGTGAACTTGTAGCCGGTGTTCGTCCCCACACCCAGGCTCAGCGGGACGGACGGCGCGTAGGCGGTCACCGTCGGCTTGAGGACACCGGCCATGGTGAAGCGCCACGAGGTTGCGGCCAGGCGCTTGCCGACCGCGCCGCGCACGTCCGTGGTCAGGCGGGCCGTGTACGTCGTCGCCGGCTCCATCGCCATCGTCGGCGTGAAGGTTGCGGTCCGGGTGGCGGAGCTGTAGCCCACCGTGCCCGGCACCGACAGCCCGTGCAGGTCGGTCACGGTGAAGGTGGTGGCGCTGAGCCCGGTGACCTGCTGGTCGAAGGTGGCGGTCACAGGGGTGGAGTCGGGGACGTCGACGGTCTCATTGACCGGGTTGACCGACACGACCGTGGGGCCCGGTGGCGAGACATAGACGCCCTCCGCTCCGGACGGAGTCAGGCTCGGCCGGCCGGCGTAGGCCAGCCAGTAGTCGGTCCCCATGCTGTTGGTGGTGCGCTGGGTCCAGACCTCGCGCCCCACCAGGTCCGGATGCGCGTCGCGACGCTGGGCGGTGGACGAGTAGCCCGTGGCCGCCTCGGTGATGGCCCCGAAGGTCCAGTCGCGATGGCGGAGCACCAGGTCCACCAGCTGCTGGCCACCCTGGTACATGTCAGTGGCGAAGTAGGCGCCCGCGCCAGCCTTCAGGGCGGGATAGCTGTAGTTACGGACGCGCTGGAAGGCGACCGACTCGGTGGCCTTGACGTCCCAGCCCTCACCGGCGCCGGGCGCGTAGCAGGCCTTGTTGTAGATCATCACCCAGTCGGCCGCCGGAGCGATGCCGTCAGTGTTGGTCTTGCCGCCGCAGTGGGCCCATTGGGCCGCCCCATCGGAGGAGGTCAACGTGCCCAGCAGAGCCTTCTCGCCGCAGTAGACCATCTTGGTCGACCAGTCGTCCGAGTCGCCGCCGTTGATGGTGCGGTTCAGGCCCCAGCCGTTGTTGCGGTCAGGCCACTCGCTGCTGCTGTAGGGGCTGGGCGAGCCGTTGCCATGGCCCAGGTAGACGACCACGCTGGCGCCGGCCACCGCGCTGCGCACCCGACCCCAGGTGGCGCGCGGCGAGTAGACCTTGACGACCTGGGCGCCGGCGGCGGTCGCCACGGTGGCGATGGAGTTACCGGTCTGCCGGTAGCTGTCGGTCAGCGCTCCGGTAGGCCCCACGATGATGACGACCTTCAGCGGGTCCGCCGCAGCGACGGGCGCGGTGGCCAGCACCGACCAGGCCATGGCCAGGCCGACGGCCAGAGTGAGGGCTGATCGGGTTCGGTCGCGCAATACGGATCCTCGGAGCGTCAGGCGGGGTCGTTTCGTGCTCCGACAAGGGTGGCTGCCCGCATGGTGGATGGGGTATGCCCCGATGGTCTGCGAAGGTCACGGCTGATGGGGCCATATGACCGGACGCACCGCCCGCCATCAGTCCTGCTGGTAGTCGGTCACCACCAGCAGGCGCTCCAGGCGGTCGAAATCAAGCGCCGGCCGTACGAACCCGGTCTGAGTGAGGGCATTGCTGTCCTGCTGCACCGCCTGGATGTGGCCGATGAGCAGCCCTTTCGGATACGGGCTGCGGGCGGCCCCTTCCGCCAGCTCCAGGCCGGCGGTCACGACCTGGTCGCCCTCGGTCAGGTCGTCGGTCACGTCGACCTGCACCATCACCAGCTGCCCGCCCAGCTGGCCCTGCACCAGCCCCAGCGCGCGTGTCCGTTGGTCGAGCGCCACCACGTTCGAGCGGGTGTCGACGATGAGCCGGACCGTCGCCGTGTCGCCGCCAACGGAAACGATGCTGCCGGCCAGCGCGCCTGCCCCATCGGCCGAGCCGACCACCGGCATGCCGACCGCCAGCCCCTGGTCGGTCCCGGCATCGATGCCGATCTCCCAGGTGAAGTTCGACGGGTCGCGGCTGATGATGCGAACCGGTAGCAGGTCCATGTCCAGGGTCTGGGTCAGGCCAAGCAGCTCGCGCAGCTCGGCGTTCTCGACGGCCGCCTCCTGCAGCTCGGCGATGCGCTGCTCGGCCGCCGCCAGGCGGCGCTGCAGTTCGTCGTTCTCGCTGCGCAGCCGGTCGATCTCGCCGATGGTGCCGAACACGCCGGCGACCCCCGAGCCGATCCCGCCGATCGTCTGCCGAATGGGATCCAGCGCGCGGGCGCTGATGCGCTGCAGGGTCAGGGCCGGATCGGTCTGGCTGGCGAGCAGGAGCAGCAGCGAGATGATGGTGAAGGCGGCGAACCACAGGCCGCTGCGGCTCCGGCGATGCGGGCTGCTGATCATCGGCCCGGACCGATGGCGCCGCGCCGGCCTAGCGCGGCGCGCGAGTGAACTGCTCGCTGACCAGCACGCGCTCCAGCGTGTCGAGGTCCTCGAGCACGCGCCCGGTCCCACGCACCACGCAGGTCAGCGGGTCGTCGGCGATGTGGACGGGCATCTGGGTGGCCTCCGCGACCCGCTTGTCCAGGCCGACCAACAATGCGCCGCCACCGGCCAGCACGATCCCCTGGTCCATGATGTCGGCCACCAGCTCCGGCGGCGTCTCCTCGATCGTCTCCTTGATAGCGTCGATGATCTCGGCCACCGATGGCTCCAGCGCCTCGCGGATCTGGTCGCCGCCGACCTCCACCGAGCGCGGCAGCCCGGTCAGCAGGTCGCGGCCGCGGAACGTGACGGTGCGGTCGCTGCCGTCGACCGGATAGGCGGAACCGACGGCGATCTTGATCTCCTCCGCGGTCCGCTCGCCCATCAGCAGGTTGTACTCGCGCCGGGCGAAGCTGACGATGTCGGTGTCCATCTCGTCGCCGCCGATCCGCACGCTGCGACTGACCACGATGCCGCCCAGGCTGATGACCGCCACCTCGGTGGTGCCGCCGCCCACGTCGACGATCAGGCTGCCGGAGGGCTCGCTGACCGGCAGACCGGCGCCGATGGCGGCGGCCATCGGTTCCTCGATCAACCGCGCCCAGCGCGCGCCCGCATTGACCGTGGCGTCGCGTACGGCCCGCTTCTCGACCTCCGTCACGCCGGAGGGAATGCCGACCAGAACGCGCGGGCGACGGATCTGCGCGAAGCGCTCGTGCACCTTGGCGATGAAGTAGCGAATCATCTGCTCGGTGACGTCGAAGTCGCTGATGACCCCGTCGCGCAGCGGTCGGATGGCCACGATGTTGGCTGGCGTGCGGCCGACCATGCGCTTCGCCTCCGCGCCGATGGCCAGCACGCGCTTGGTGCGGGTATCCATGGCCACCACGCTCGGCTCGCTGATGACGATGCCGCGGTGGCGGACGGTGACCAGCGTATTGGCCGTGCCGAGATCGATCCCGACGTCGTGGCTGAGGAGGCCGAGCAGGCCGTCGAAGAGTCCCACGGTCCCTCCGGGATTGAGCTGCGCCGGCCCGTGGCACGAGAGGGTTGGCGCGAGGATGGTCTGCGGCTGCGAGGCACGGCCGACGCGGGTGAAACCCTAGCACACGGCCTCGGCCGCGGAGCCGATCAGGACCGGTCCGTCGCCTCCGTCGCGGGCGTGGCCGTCCCACCCCGCTGTGCGGCGGTCAGCCACGCCTTCAGCTGGCGGTGGACGGCGGGAGCGCCGAGCAGCGGCTCCTCCGGCGCGGGCCAATCGGCCGGGTACAGGAGGCTGGCGCGCGTCTGCCAGCCGCCCAAGCCGCCGTGCGAGCCGATGAGCTCCTCGAAGGCGGCAACCTCCTCCGTCCCCTCGTCGACGCGGCTGATCAGCGCCAGGTCGCCAACGTGCTCGATCCCGTCCAGCCGGGCGAGGTGCAGCGGCGCCAGCGGCCCGTACGGCGTCAGCGGGCTTTCGCCCACCACCGTGCCGTCGCGCAGGTGATAGCTGCCGGCCGGGCCGAGCGCCACGGAGCCTTCCGCCTCGGTGTTCACCAGGATCATGCCGATTCCCGGGTGGCCGGCCAGGTAGTTGACGAGCCCCGGATGGACGGCCTCGATCTGCTCGAGGGTCAGCCTTCCCTCGGCGATCCCGAGGAAGACGAGCGCCAGGTTGCCCGACGCGCACACCACCAGGTCCGGGAGGGCCTCGCCGGCAGGCTCGTCACTGGCCTCGTCGGCCATTGGCCCCAGCTCCACCACGCCGTCATGGGTCTGATCGGCCAGCATCCGGCGGGTGGCACGCGATGCGGCTCCGTCGGTCGCGCTCACCTCGGACAGCACCGTCGACAGCCGGCCCCACTGCTCGGTCGGCTCGACCGCCTCGCGGACGGTGACGGCCTGGATCCGCTCGCGGATCAGCTCCTCCACCGTCTGCCCGTAACGCTGGCGGAAGGTCGCGCCCAGGCTCTGGCCGTGGTCCGAGAGGATGACGAGCCGATACGGGCGCGGGCAGTCGGCGGCCAGCCGTTCCAGGCGGCCCAGTGAGCGGTCGATCCCCTCCAGGGCGTGCAGCGCCTCGATCCGCTCCGGTCCGGAGTGGTGGGCGATCTCGTCGTAGTCCAGGAAGTCGACGTAGATCGACGGCGTGCCGCGCAGCATCTGCTCGCTGACCAGCGCAATGTTCAGGTCGCGCAGGGTGACGTTGGTCGCGGCACGCAGCCACGGGTAGGTGCCGCCACGGTGCATGCGCGGCTCCACCTCGCGGCGCGTCTGCTGCCAGGCCTGGTAGTACTCCTTCAGTGCCTCGCCGATGGTGCGCACCAGGGTCCGCCCCAGGCTGTAGGGATCGAGCAGGAAGTAGTAGATGCTGCGCTTGCGTCCCTCCTGGTCCTGGTCGGTGCCGACCTTGCTCATGGTCAGGCGCGTGATCGGCGCGTCACCGCTGAACATGTTGTCGATGCTGGCCCCGCCATCGGCCAGCAGCCCGTTGCCGGTCGACAGGCGTCGCTCGATCTCCTCGGCGTCCTTGCCGTGGTTGGAGACCATCAGCCGCCGGTTCTCCTTCTCGTACCAGCGGAAGGCGGGGATGCCGTCGTTGCTGCCCAGCAGCAGGCCCGCCTGGCTGGCCGACGTCTGGGACGGCAGCATGGCCGTCCACTCGATCAGCCGATGGGAGCCGGAGCGCACCCAGCGCGACAGCGTCGGCAGGTTGCCGGCCCGCAGCTGGGCGGCCAGCAGCGGCTGGGCCAGCCCATCGATCTGGACGAAGAGGACGCCGGGCACGTCGGTGGTGGGTGCGCGCTCCTCGTCGCGGACGACCTGCGCCACCACCCGCGCCGAGAAGCTGTCCTCGTCCGTCATGCCGATCAGGCCGCCCAGGACGGTCAGCACCGCGGCATAGATGCCGGACGCGATGATCGCGACCAGGAAGCCATCAACGGCGATTCCGAAGAGCGGCAGGACGAAGAGGAAGAGCGCGATCCGGAAGAGCAGGCCGATGACCGCCACCGCGATCAGCCCGATCGGCAGGGCCAGGGCCATCAGCAGCGGCCGGATGGCCACCTCCAGGAGTGCCATGATCGTGACCGCGACCAGCACACTGCCTCCGTCCTGGATCTCGACCCCCGGCGTGAGCCAGACGGCGATGCCCAGCGACAGCCAGGCGACCAGGACCCAGGCCACGGTGCGCAGCAGCAGCCCACCGAGCGTAGGCTTCAGGCGGCCGACGGTCCGGAACTGGGCCCGATACAGCCTTCCCAGCCGGCGCAGGAACTTCATCGACTAGACCTCCACCCGCTCACCCGGTGCCGCGATCACGACCCGGGTGGCGAGACCCAGCCGCTTGGCCTCCGCGGCCAGGCGGTGCGGCGGATCGGCCAGCAGGTTGCGCCGCCAGCGCATGCCCATCGGCCATAGCGTGCCCCAGTGGATCGGCACCGTGATGCGCGCGTTGAGCTGCGCGGCGGCGGCGGCGGCGCGCTCCGGGTCCATGTGGCCAGTCCCCAGGCGCGGCCCCCAGCCCCAGACGGGCAGCAGCGCCGCGTCCAGGTGGGGCTGCCCAATCGTGTCCATCCCGTCGAACAGGTCGGTGTCGCCTGCGAAGTAGATGCGGCGCCCATCCGCCTCGATCAGGTAGCCGACCGCCGTCCCGCGCGGCCCGTTGGGCGGTCGGTAGCCGGAGTGGACGGCGGGTGTGGCGGTCACGGTCAGCGGCCCGAGCTCGAAGCGCTCGTGCGGATCGGCGACGAGCACGCGGCGGAGGCCCCAGCGCCGCACCATGGCCCCCATCCCGCGCGGGACGATGGTGAGCACGTCGCGACCGACGGCCTCCAGCGAGGCGCGGTGCAGGTGGTCGAGGTGGCCGTGCGAGATGAGGACCAGGTCGATGGCCTGCTGGTGGTCACGGTCC
>DATBRW010000120.1:0-14353 GCA_036560125.1 Candidatus Limnocylindria bacterium | reverse complement strand
ACCGCCAGCGTGGCGTACACGAGGGGGACGGTGTGGCCGGCGCTGAGCACGAAGCGGTCGCCGAACGGGCGCCACGGACGGCGGATGTCCCAGCGCATCGCCCCCGACAAGAGGAGCGACAGGAACATGTGCACCTTCGAGCGCGAGCCGCCCGGATGGCCCGATTGGCGGTAGTTCAGCGCCAGGTCGATCGACTCGTCGATGATCTCCTTGATCAGCTCCCAGTCGTCGAAGCTGGCGGCCGAGCGTTCGTAGAGCTCGTCGAGCAGATCGGGTCGGGTGGCGGTCATCTCGCCGGCGTGGAGCCGGCTTCCACCAGCTCACCGGTGCTGTTCAGGCGCGCCAGCGACTCACCGATCCGTTCGATGGCGCGGCTCAGATTCTCGCGGCTGTTGGCGTAGCTGAAACGCAGGTAGCCCTCACCGTGGCGGCCGAAGGCGGTGCCGGCCAGGCCGCAGACGCCGGCGTCGTACAGCAGGTGATCGGCGATCTCGCTGCTGGTGCGGCCGAACGAGGACATGTTCGGGAAGGCGTAGAAGGCGCCGTGGGGCATGACGCAGGTGACCCCCGGGATGGCGTTCAGCCCGTCCACGATCAGCGATCGGCGGGCGATGAACTCCTCCCGGAAGCGATCCGGCTCGTCCTGCGGCCCGGTGAGGGCGGCAACGGCCCCGGCCTGGGCAAACGCGTTGGTGCAGGACACGCTGTTGATCACCAGGCGGCTGTACGAGGGCATCAGCCACTCCGGCACGATCCCGTAGCCCAGCCGCCAGCCGGTCATGGCGAAGGTCTTGCTGAAGCCGTCGAGCGTGATCGTGCGCTCGGCCATGCCGGGCAGGGTCGCGATCGACAGCGGCTCACCCTCGTACTGCAGCCGGCCGTAGATCTCATCGGCCAGGACGACCAGGTCGTGCTCGATGGCGATGCGCGCGATCTCGCGGATGTCATCGGCGGTCAGGATCGAGCCGGTCGGGTTGTGCGGCGAGTTGGTGACGATCAGCCGGGTGCGCGGCGTGACCAGCGACTCCACCTCGGCCACGTCCATCCGGAAATCGTTCTCTTCGCGGAGGGGAGCCGCGACCGCCGTGCCGCCCACGTATCGGGCCATGGATTCGTAGATCGGGAAGCCGGGGTTGGGGTAGATGACCTCGTCGCCCTCGTCGATCAGGGCGAGCATGGCGTAGAACATGATCGGCTTGGCGCCGGGCGTAACCACCACCTGCTCGGGCGAGGCGTCGATCCCCTTCCAGCGCTTCACGTCGGCGGCGATCGCCTCGCGCAGTGGCGCGATGCCGGTGGCCGCGGTGTAGTGGGTCAGCCCCTCGTCCAGCACGCCGCGGGCGGCCGCCTCGCTGATGTGGCGCGGCGTGTCGAAGTCCGGCTCACCGATCTCCAGGTGGATGACGTCGCGACCGGTGGCCTCAAGGGCACGGGCACGCGCGGCCGCCTCGAAGGCAGTCTCGGTGCCGATCCGGTCCATGCGGCTGGCGAGCTTCACGCGGTGCAGGGCCTCCAGCGGCGGGTGGGGTCGGCGCAGAGTGTACCGATTCAGCCGGACGACCGGCGAATCGGGCCCGGCATTGGGATGGGTGGCTTACAAGCAGTGATTGTGCACGGGAGCCACCCTCTTCCCCGCGGCCACGATGCACAAATGCCGCTTGTACCGAGGAACCGTTGGGCGCGCGGGCACAAGCTGGGGTTGTGAAGCGAGACCGATTGTCTCGCAATGGTGTTGGTGCACAAGCCACGCTTGTGCCGGCAAAGACGCAGGTGAATATCCGCGGTCGGGCCGGCCGATCGTGCCATTGCCGAAGATGGCCCCGGCATTGCTATACTTTCCGAAGCGACCATCCCTCTACGGAGAACCATGAATCCGATGACGATGCCAGAGACGACGCCTCAGCCGACTCCGGCCATGCCTGCTCCATCGAGCCCGCTGGTCACGCTTACCGATGCCGCAGCCGCCAAGGTGGTGGAGCTGCGTGATCGGGAGGGCAAGGACCAGGCTGCACTCCGCCTGTTCGTGAAGAGCGGCGGCTGCTCCGGGTATAGCTACGGGCTCGCGTTCGACGATCGGATTGCCGAGGACGACCGCCTCGAGCATCACGGCGAGGTGCGGATCGTGATCGACGCCTTCAGCGTGCAGCACGTCGACGGCGCCGAGATCGATTACGTCGACTCGTTGATGGGCTCCGGCTTCGCGATCAACAACCCGAACGCGGTCAGCAGCTGCGCCTGCGGCTCATCGTTCAACACTGACGGTTCACCAGCCAAGGCGGGCGGCTGCCACTAGGCCGATCCCAGCCAGCGCTCACGAGGCCCCGGCCATGCCGGGGCCTTTTGCTGCCCCTTCGCGGCGCGGTCCGAGTAAGGTGCTATCTTCCAGGAGCACGTATAGCCGGGGCATGAATGGCTGACGACTCGAGCGTCGAGGAGATCCGGCGCTCCTTCGCCCGGGCGTGGGGCGAGATCGGTGCCGCCTGGGGCGTGGCGCCATCGACTGCCACCGTCCAGGGCTACCTGCTGGCTCACGGCGGCCCGCTGACCGAGCCCGAGGTCCGCCGTGCCCTTGGCCTGAGCCATCGCGCAGCCAGCCTGGCACTGGCGCAGTGCGAGGAGTGGGGACTCATTCGGCGCGCCGCAACGACGCGTCGCAGCGGGCAGCGCGGCCCAGCGGCCACCGCCTGGGAGATCGTGGGCGACCACTGGGAGTGGTTCCGTCGCGTCTCGGCCGCCCGTCTGGAACGCGAGACGGATCCGGTGATGCCGGTCATCGAGCGCTGCGTGGCACAGGCCCGCGCCGCCGGCGACCAGGGAGAGGACCTGCTGCGGCGGCTGTCCGGGCTGCTGGAGTTCGTGCAGCGCTTCGACCGCGGCGTCGACCTGTTCGTTCGGGGTGAGCCGGATGCCATCGCCCGTGTCTTCGCCGTGCTGGAGCTGCTGGACGACCGCACCGTGGCAAGGCTGTGGTCGTTGGTCGACGAGGTCGAGCCCGATGAGCTGGTCACCGCGCTGGGCACGCTCGCCAAGCTACCGCCGTCCGCGGTCCATCGGCTGGTGGCGGTGGCCGACAGCCGGCCGATGCGCAAACTGCTGGGACTGTCCTAGGACCCTCGACTACTCGCCGGAGCCGTCGTCCTCGAAGACGGCCGCACCGGCCGAGACCGCGGTTCGCTGTGAGCCACCCAGGGCCGCCGGCAGCGGACGAGGCAGCTCCGGCGGCGAGACGTATCGGTCCACAAGCTCGCGGGTGCCGCCGATCTGCAGCTCGTCGAAGAGGATCCCGAAGCGAGTCCGCAGGTTGGCGCCGATGTCCTCCTGGGCGTCGGCTGGCAGCGTCCAGACCCGCCGCTTGAAGGGGCCCAGCGCCTTCTTGCGAGTCTTGTACAGGAACTGCTCGTCGGTCTCCCCGTCCTTGCGCTCCTCGCCGCAGTTGGCCAGGCACCAGCTCATCATCTCGGCGCGGACATCCGCCGGCAGGCCGGGCTCGTCGTACAGGATGTTCTGGAAGCCGGTGGCGAGGTGAATCTCCGCCGCGCCGTTGGCCGGGAAGTGATGGAACGCCTCGTCCGGCAGCGTGCTGGCGCCGTGCTGCACGCATCCGGATAGGCCGTACTCCTCGCGAGCGACCGTGGACAGGCGGCGCAGCGTGTCGAAGTCGATGCTCACCTCGGCGATCGACCCGTCGGGCAGCGCGACACCGCCATGGCTGGTGCCGGTCTGGATGCTGACCTTCGACAGGCCGGGGATACCGGAGCCATGGATCAGCGAGTAGTAGCCATCGAGATAGGCGCGCAGCTCCTCCTCGGTGGAGTTGGACTTCCCTACCTCGCCGATCTCGCCGCCGGTGCTGATCACCACCCCGTTGGGCTGCAGGTCGCGGATCAGCAGCGTCAGCTCGACGGTGTTGGCCGCGTTGACCGCCTGCTGCGCCGCCACGCCGGGCTGGGACAGATCGACCAGTGTGCTGCTGTCGATGTCGATGTTCAGGAAGCCGGCCCCGATGGCCTCCCGGGTCAGGTCCTTGAGGCCGGCCATCTCGGCGTCCGGGTCGTCGCGCCATTTGGCGGCGTTGAACTGGAAGTGGTCGCCCTGCAGGAAGACGGGGCCCTGCCAGCCGGAGCGCAGCGCGGCGGCCAGGATGACGGCGGTGTACTCCGCCGGCCGCTGATCGGTGTAGGCCATCTCCGACTTCGCGATCTCGAACAGCACGGCGCCCGCGTCGCGCTCGATGGCAGCTGCAAAGGCCTGTCGGGCTGTCAGGTACGTCGATGCACGGACGTTGATGGCCGGCACCGTGAAGAGGGTGGCGTCGAACTCGCCGCGGCCGCGGGCCAGGTACAGCTCATGGATGCTGGCCGATGGGCAGCCGAGCGCCTGGCTGGCCGACCAGATCACCCAGCGGCAGGCATCCCGCAGGCCCCCGTCGGTGTTGAAGACCGCCTCGAACGCGAGCTCGTCCATGAGCTCGCCGCGCAGCGCGGCCGCGTCGGCCACGTCCAGACGATCTCCGTCGATGCGCGCCGCTTCTCCCAGGCGGGCGAGCAGGGCCTCGGCGGTCTGGATGGTCACCGGGCCATGCTAGCGGAGGGCCGAGACGAGGGTGAATGACAGCAAGGGGGCGGCGAGCAGGCCCAGGCTGGCGGCGAGCAGATACCAGTCACGCGCGGCCCGCGCATCTGCCACGCGCCGGCGTCGCAGCCCGCTGGTCCAGGCCAGCACCGCGCTCAGCGCGACCACGTACAAGACCGCCGCCAGCGCCACCACCGCAATCGCGAACGGCCGGACGGCGTCGCAGGAACCGAAGGAAAGCGGGCCGCCCGGCGGGCACGGCGTCGACAGCTCCCACGCGACCAGCCCACCAGCCAGCGCCAGCACGACGGCCGAGAGGGCGAGGTGCCCGACGAGTGAGCGGGAGATGCGCTCGGTTAGGCGCGGGCCTGGAGGGCCGCGCTGGCGGTCGCGGCCGCCTCTGCCTGGCGCCGGTTGACGCGGACGTACTCGAGCCACATGTAGACGAGCGTGGCGGCGCCCAGCCCGGCGGTGATGACGCCCAGCCCGATCGCCTGCAGCGTGAAGACGGGCGGGATCAGCGATCCGCCGCCCAGGTTGAAGACCATGAACGGCTGGAGGACCAGCAGCGTGGCCGCGTACTGGAGGAAGACCAGGTACCGGATCAGCGACCAGAAGAAGCCATGCCGGCCGCGGGCAGCCTGCGCCCAGATGACCATCACGATGATGGCCGTGAAGTTGCCGCCGCCGACCAGGTTGGCGACCAGGAAGCCGACGTCCTTGCTGAACTGCAGGAACGGGATGTAGAGCGTGATCGCGTAGTACACGTAGTTCGGGATGTAGAACAGCAGGAAGTACATGAAGAAGAACAGCGGCACGCCCTTCAGCACGGCGACCAGCCAGGTCTCCTCGCCGTACATGAGCCAGTTCATGAAGTCGTCGACACCGGCCACCAGACCTCTCAGGCCACGACGCCGGGGAGTGCTGGGCAGATAGGCGCTGCTCATGCGTGCCTCACTGCTTCTGCTCCAAGAGGAAGGTGATCAACGCCTGCAGCGCAGTGTCGCTGAGGCTGGCCTCCGGGTGGGCTGGCATGCCGGTGGGCGTCCCGTCGTTGTAGTTCGCGCTCGAGTCGCGGATCCACTGCTCGAGCATCGTGCGCGGGTTGTCCGCGTAGTCAGCCTCGAGCTGGTCCAGCTGGCTGATCGGCGTGGGCAGGTCGGTAACCGGCTCGTTGCCGATGTTCTGCAGGCTCGGGAAGACGCCCTCCTGCCCGGCCAGGTCGACGCCGTGGCAGCCCGCGCAGCCGGCGTCGTTGTAGACCTGCTGCCCCGCTTCCGGCGTGTCCGGCACCTCCGAAGGCGCCGCAGCGGCCGCCTCCGCCGCCCAGCTCTCGACCAGCGCCGTCAGGGCGTCCACCTGCTGGATGGTGAGCGGTCCGCCGACCTCGCTGCTCCACGCCGGCATCGGCGACTCGACCCGCCCGGAGACGACCACGCCACCGAAGCGGATCACGAGGTTCACATACTCGGAATTGACCTTTAGCTTCTCGGCGATGGACGGGCTGTGCAGGTTCGGCGCCCGCACGCCGGTGTCGCCGACCTCGCCGCCGGTGCCGTCCTTGCCATGGCAGTTGGCGCAGTTGGCGGTCACCTGGATCTCGGGTGTGGGCGGTCCGAACAGCTCGTGCCCGTAGGCGAGCAGCTCTTCGTTCTGCCTCTCGAACGCGGCGTCGCGGCGAGTCGTATCGGTGATCCAGTAGACGGCCGTAAACAGCGCGAAGCCGATGAGCAGGAAGATGCCGAGCGTCTTGGCACGCATCGGTCTAGCCCGTGCAGTGCTGCATGTCGGTTGGTCCGCGTGAGTCGAAGGTATCGGTTCCGATCGGCGGCCCGTCGATCAGCTCGGAGGTGTCCACGATGTAGGCGCCGTCGTCGTCGACCCCCACGTTGAAGCGGTCCATACCGCGCGGCGCCGGACCGTCGCGCTTCTCGCCGAGCACCGTGTACTTGGAGCCGTGGCACAGGCACTCGAACCACTCGCTCTGGTTGCACAGCTGCGGGATCTGGCAGCCCAGGTGGGGGCACTTGCGATACAGGGCCAGCACCGATGCATCGACCGGCGGGACAGCGGGCCCTACGTTGCTGCCCGGATCGGGTACCGACTCCGGATTGTCCGGGTTGTCGACCAGGGACTTCGCGGCCGGCACGTTGACGAGGAAGATGCGCGCCGGCTGGAACGCGTAGGGCAGCCCGGTCACCCATTCCGGCTCGTTGGCGGCGATCTGGTCGGGCGTCCCCACCACGATCTCGCCGCCAAGGCCCTCGCGGACGTTCGGCCAAAGGAAGGCGAGCGTACCGGCCAGGAACTCGAGCGAGACGATGGCAACGCCGACGCCCACCATCCGGCGCATGAAGGTGCGCCGGCTCATCTCGCCGAGCGGCGGCCCGTGGACCTCCCCGTAGGGAACGGGTGTGTTGGTCATAGGGTGAAGAACAGGCCATCCCACGGCCAGACCCAGTTCCAGCCCGGGCCGCGGAAGAATGAGCCGATGAAGGTCACCAGCAGGCCGCCAATCATGATGCACAGGAAGAAGACCCAGGCCAGCTTGCGATCGCGAGCCGCCTTGTATGGCGAGCGGTCGATGTACGCGATGGCCATCAGCCCGATGAAGTAGATCGGCGGGAACAGGACGCCGACCACGGTCGCGTTGAAGTAGGAGAGCATCTCCTGCAGGCCCAGGAAGTACCACGGTGCCTTGGCCACGTGCGGCGTGGCGCCGGCGTTGGCCATCTCCTCCAGCGGCGCCTGGATGAAGAAGGCGGTGAACACCAACAGGGCGGTGATCAGTGAGGCCATCAGGAACTCGGGACGCAGCAGGTGCGGCCAGGTCAGGACGGTCTCATCGGGCCGCTTGTCGACCCGGACCATGGACTCCTGCTTGACGTAGGCCAGCAGCCGGAAGCGCTCGGTGCCGGCCACGCCCGGCGGGCCGGGCAGCTTTGGGCCGGGGCTGCGCTCGATGACCGGCACCGACGGTGCCTGGGTCGGCGCGTTCTTGTCGGCGGTGGCGTTTGGTCGCTTCTCGATCGTCATCGGCTCAACCTCAGACCGGTCCGGAGATCCCGCCGTCCTTCCGGATCCTCCAGAAGTGGACGACCATCAGGAGTGCGGCGATGAGCGGGAAAGCAATCACGTGCATCACGTAAAACCGAATCAGGGTCTCCTGCCCGACCTCGATCCCGCCCAGCAGGACGAAGCTCGACTCGGTGCTCAGCAGCGGCGCATAGGTGGCCATGTTCGTGCCGACCGTGATGGCCCAGAAGGCGATCTGGTCCCACGGCAGCAGGTAGCCGGTGAAGCTGAGCCACAGCGTTGAGAAGAGGAGCAGGACACCGATCGCCCAGTTGAACTCGCGCGGCGGCTTGTAGGCGCCGTGGTAGAAGACCCGGATCATGTGCAGGAAGACCGTGAGCACCATCAGGTGCGCCGCCCAGCGGTGCATGTTGCGGATCAGGGAGCCGAATGCGACCGAATTCTCGATGCCCTGGATGTCCTGGTAGGCACGCTCGATGGACGGCACGTAGAAGAACATCAGGTAGACGCCGGTCACCGTCAGGGCCAGGAACAGGAAGAAGCTGATGCCGCCCAGGCAGAAGGTGTAGGTGTAGCGCACCGCGTGCTTCTTGACTCGCACCGGATGGAGGTGCAGGAAGACGTTGTTCATGACCGCCAGCGCGCGGGTACGGCTGGTGGTCGGGTAGGGCTGGCGGAAGAGGCTCCGCCACAGGGCTGACTCCTTGACGGTGCGGATAAGGAAGCTCATCGCACCACCGTCGGCCCGGCCTGCTGACCGATCTGGCCCAGGACGTTGTCCTTGTAGCTCTCCAAGAGCACCTTCCCGTCAGGCGTGAACCGCTCCAGCTCGAGGCGATCCATGGTGATGCAGTTGGTCGGACAGCGCTCCACGCAGAGGTTGCACCGGATGCAGCGTTCCTCGTCGATGACCATCGCGATCCCGCGCGGCCATGACTGGAAAAGGTCGATCTCCGGGTCGTCGCCGCCCACGGTCGACTTGTCGACCATGTAGATCACGCCTTCGGGGCAAACGTCGGCGCAGAGCCCGCACAGAATACAGCGCGGGCCGTCGATGTTGATGTTGTGGTTGCACTGCAGGCAGCGCTGGCCCTCGGTGATGGCGCCGCGCGTGTCGTAGCCGACTTCGACCAGGCTGACGAAGTCGCGCCGCATCTCCGGCGGCGCCATGGGGATGTGCTGGCGCTCAATGGCCTCGTACTTATCAGGCATGTCGTGCTCGAGGGCCTGGGTGATCACCGCGCGGTTGATGACCGGCAGCTCTTCCAGCTCCTCACCGCGCACGCCCAGCAGCCAGCGGTCGACGGCGCGGGCGGTGCGACGGCCGCGTCCGGCGGCTTCGATGATGGTGGCGGGGCCGGTCACGAAGTCGCCGCAGGCGAATACTCCGTCCACGTTCGTCTCGAACGTGTCCTGGTTGGTCACGACGTAGCCGCGGTTCAGCTCGAACTGCAGCTGGTTGTACTTGCTGCCGTCCGGCCGGGTCGGGGTGGTGCCGTTCAGCGGCGGGGTGCGCCAGCTCGAGATGGAGCCGCCCGCGACCGGCGTGCGGGTATCGGTCACGCCGAGATGTCGGTTCAGCTTCGAGCCGAACTCGCCGAGCACGTTGTTGTCCGACGCCTGGCTGGTGCAGGGGATGACCATGTCGCACGGGATCGTGAATTCGCTGCCGGGGATCGGCTCCGGCGAGCGGCGACCGCTCGCATCCGGTGCGCCAAGGCGCACACGCTGGAAGACCATGCCCTTGACCTTGCCCGTGTCGTCGGACACCACCTCGACGGGGGAAGCGAAGAACTCGAACTGCACCCCTTCGAAGCGGGTCTCGTGCTGCTCCTCCTCGTCCACGACCATCTCGTCCGGGCCGCGGCGGTAGACGATGGTGCTGGTCTTGGCGCCCAGCCGCAGGGCGGTCCGCGACGAGTCCATGGCCGTGTAGCCGCCGCCGACGACCACCACGTGCTCGCCGACCCACTGCTCCTGGCCCAGGTTGGCGCGCTTCAGGAAGTCCACGCCATAGATCACGCCGTCCAGCTCCTCGCCCGGCACGTTCATGGCGACCGCGTACATGCAGCCGGTGGCCACCACCACCGAGTCGTGGCGCTCCTTCAGTTGGTCGAGGGTGACGTCACGCCCGATCTCAATGTTGTAGTGGAACTCCACACCGTGCTTCGCAACCCAGTTCACGTCCAGCTCGATCACGTCGCGCGGCAGGCGGAAGGCCGGCACGCCGATGAGGGTGGTGCCGCCACCTGAGGGGAGCGCCTCGTAGACGTGGACCTCGTGGCCGTAGGTGGCCAGCTCCTTGGCGACGCTGAGACCGGCCGGCCCGGCGCCGATGACGGCGACGCTCTTGCCGGTGGCGGGCCCGACGCTGATCGAGTCGGGCATGTTGTTGCCGTAGTGCCAGTCCACCAGGAAGCGCTTCATGGCCCGGATGGCCAGCGGCTTGTCGATGTCCGCGCGGCGGCAGGCCTTCTCGCACGGGGCGGAGCACACGTAGCCGCAGATGGCCGCCACCGGATTCGGGTCGCGGGCGAGGATGTAGCCCTCTTCGAAGCGTCCCTCAGCGGCCAGCATCAGGTAGCCGCGGCAGTTGGTGTTGACCGGGCAGCCTTCCTGGCACTCGATGTTGCACTGCAGCCAGTCGACGCCGACTTCGGCGGTCTGGAACCTCAGCGGGATTGCGGTCTCACTGATCACGGGCGAGGTGGCACAGCGGGTTCCACACGAAATCCGATCAGAGCCAAGCAGCGGCTTACCGATGCTACCCGACCTTCGCTTTGAGCGTCAAAGAAGAAGGGAGCTGTGGCGCGGGCACCGGGCAGCTTGGCTGGCTTCGCAACAGCCTGCGCCGCTCGCCGCCCGCGCCTCAGTTCGCCCCGAATGTGCGACTTAACCTCCGGCGAAGTATTTAGTCATTACCTGTCTGACCAGTGGGGCGGCATCGGAGCCGCCGGTTGCCAGCGGCACCCGGACGAGGACCGTGGCGACCGCGATCCGCGGGTCGTTGGCCGGTGCGATGGCCGGGAACCAGGCGTCCGGATTCGGCCCGCCGGTCTCGGCCGTGCCGCTCTTGCCGGCCACCGGGATCCCGTAGCCGGCGAAGGCTGGGAAGGCCGTGCCGTAGGAGTAGGTCACCACCGCCCGCATCGATTGGACCACGTAATCAAGTGCGCCCCGGTTGAGGCTGATCCGCTGCCGAAGCTGCTTCTTGTTGCGCTCCACCACGGTGCCGTCCGGCAGGGTTGCCGATGCCACGATCCGTGGCGTCCACAGTTTCCCGCCGTTGCCGATGGCCGCGTAGGCATTGGCCAGCTGCAGCGGCGTGCCTAGGTAGCTGCCCTGCCCGATGGCCAGCTGGATCTGGTCGAACGGCCCGTATGGGTGAATCTCGCCGTCCCAGCGCTTGGCGTGCCGGAAGTACTCCTGGTCTGGCAGGATGCCCGGCTCATCGGCCAGGTGCTTGATGCCGGTCGACTGGCCGAAGCCGAACTCGCGGACCACATCGGTGAGGGCGTGCTGGTCCTGCTGGTAGACGTTGATCGAGAGCGGCATGTAGGTGGTGTTGCAGCTGAAGGCCATGGCCTGCAGCAGGTCGACGAAGCCGGGGAGCGTGTGCATCAGGTAGTTCTGGAAGGTGAAGCCGGAGTAGGTCCAGGTGCCGCTGCAGGTCATCCGCGTCGCTGGCGACGCGACACCGGTCTTCAGGGCGGCGGCCAGGGTGAACACCTTGAACGACGAGCCGGCCGGGTAGGCGGCCAGCGCGGCGTGGTTCAGCCGTGCCGCGTCCGACGGCGCCGCGAGCGGGATGCCCGACATCGTGGTGCCGATGGTCATGGCGTTCGGGTTGAAGAGGGGGGCCGAGGAAAGCGCCCAGACGTCGCCGCTGCGGGGGTCGATCACGGCGGTGCCGGCCTCGTTGTAGCCGGCGATGACCGCATCGGCGGTTGCCTGGATGCCGGGGCGGATGGTGATGGTGATGTTGGCGCCGGGGACCATCTCGCTCCGCAACACTGCCACCGGATCACCCTCGGCCGGGACCGCCTGCAGGACGAAGCCGGGCGTCCCTGCCAGCAGCTCATCGGCCCCCTGCTCGAGCCCACTGCGGCCGATCAGGTCGTCGCGTCGGAGCCCGGGGCGCATGCTGAGTCGCACGTCATCCGGGGTCGCCGGGGTGGCATAGCCGATGGTCTGGCCCGCCAGCCACTCCTGCGGATAGACGCGGGCACCATCGTCACGTGTGCGCGCGAACACCGTCCCGTCCTGGGCGATGATGCTGCCGCGCACCGGGGCCTCACGGCGCAGCCGGAAGCGGCCTCCGTCGCCGAGCTCCGGAAAGAGCATCTCCGGGTGCCAGCGGACCTTCCAGCCATCCTGCGAGGCGACCAGCACCATGTCGCGGTCGAGCTCGACGTCGCCGAAGAGCTCGGTCGTGACGTCCAGCGCCACCGCCGCCTGCAGGCCGACGCGCGGCCCGTCGAGTGGGGTGTCCGGCGGCGCGGGTGTGCCGATGGGCGTGGGCTGCGGCGTGCCGGTTGGTGTTGGATTGGCCGACGGATCCGCCGTGGGCACCGGCGATGGGGTTGGCGGCGGCAGGTCCGGCGGGCGCGGGGCGGCCGGCAGAACGACGCGCTCGGGCTCGCCGAGGGTCCAGGTCATGTCGGACACGCCCGCCAGCCGCCGGAAATCGACGAGCAGCGTGCGGAAGGCCGCCTCCGACACGCGCGCCTTGTCCTCCGCGGCCAGCATGGCGTACATCACGTCCCAGTTCGACGTGCGCCACGCCTGCAGGAAGGCGGTCATGGTGGCCGGCGCCTCGTCGACGGGCGCTGCAGGCCCGGGCGTCGGAAGCGGCGTGGGGTCCGGTTCCACCGCAGCGCAGCCGGCCAGCAGCGCCATCACCAGGATCACACCGAGGCCGCGTTGCCTCCCCCGCATGCCGATCACCGGGCCAGCATCACGCGGCGAAAGCCCTCGGCGGCCCGATAGCCCGTCCGTTCGCCGAGCTCTTCCGCCCGGCGCCGAAGCCAGCGCGCCGTCTCGGCGAAGTCGTTGAACTGGCTGCGGTGGTGCGCCAGCGCCGCGACCTTGCGCTCGATGGTGTCGCCGATGTCAACGATCTGGTTCGCTTCGTTGGTGCTCCACAGATAGAGCTCAGCGACCTTCCAGGCAGCCAGGCCGTTCGCGATGTGTTCCGGGAAGTTGAGCGGATCGCGAGCGGTCGGGTAGACGGCGTCGACGGTGACCTGGCCGACAGCCCGATGATCGGGATGGTTGACCCACTCGTTGTTGACGAACACGACGGTCGGATCGTGGGTCATGACCACCTCCGGCCGGAACGACCGGATGGCGAGGGTCACCCGCTCACGCAGCCGCAGGCCGGGCTCGACCTGCCCATCCGGCTCGTCCAGGAAGTCGACCCCGCTAACACCGATCTCGGCGGCCGCCGCCCGTTGCTCCGCCTCGCGGGCCTGTCCGATGGCTGCCGGGTCGGCCGATGGGTCGTCGCTGCCCTTGTCACCGCGCGTCATGACCAGGTAGCGCACCTCTGCCCCCTCCCCGACCCAGCGCGCCACAGTCCCCGCCGCGCCGAACTCGATGTCGTCCGGGTGCGCAGCGACAACGAGGACGCGGTCTGGAGTCGGCAGTCGATCGTTTGGCATGCTGGCTGGGTGGGCGCCATCGTAGCGGAGGCGCTTGGAGCCGTTCGACGGCGTGGTTCAGTCAGCGACGCGGACCGGCTCCGGGGCGGGCTCGCTGATCGTTTGCATCGGCACGGGCGCCATCCTGGGCGGCGCCTCCAGCCGAACGAGGCGATCCTGGGGCGCCTGCAGCGCCTCCTGGGCCCAGGCGACGACGTCGTCGTCATGGGTGAAGAGCACGACCTGCCGCTCGGCGCTGAGCCGATGCAGCACCTGGAGCATCTGAACCTTGCGCTCCGCGTCGGACTGGGCGGTGACTTCATCCAGGATCAGCGGCGCGCGTTCGTTGGTGGTGACCAGGTGCTCGGCCATGGCGACCCGCAGCAGCAAGAAGATCTGCTCGCGGGTCCCTTCCGACAGCAGGCGGGCTCTCCGCCACTGACCGGTCGCCTGCTCCTTGACGGTGACATTGAGGTCGGCCGGGTCGACGCTGATCTCGGAATACGCGCCGCCGGACACGATGGGCAGCCAGCGTCCCACTGCCTGCCCCAGCACCGGCGCCAGGTCGCGGTGCACGCGGTCCTGAGCCGAGCGCAGCAGCTGGAGCGTGGCATTGATCGTGGCGGCCAGCTCATGGACGCGCGCCAGCTCGGCGTTTGCCGACCCCGCCGCCTCTTCGGCCTCGGCCACGCCAGGCAGCACATCGCGACGTTCCTGCAGGCTGCCACGGGCAAGGTCGAAATCGCGGGACAGGCTGGCCGCCTCGTCGCGCAGCGCCGAGAGATGGCCCTCCGGATCGGCCAGGTCAGGCAGGGCGACGCTCCCGGGCGGCAGGGCCGCCTGCAGGTCGGTCGCACGCTGCCGTCGGCGCGCCGCCTCGGCCTCGAGCTCAGACATCGTCCCGCCGTCGAGCAGGGCCTGCAGCTGCTGCCATTCGGCGAGCGCCTGCTGGCCGCGTCGCAGCTCATCGCCACGTGCCGCCTGCCACGCCTCGAGCGAGCGCGCCAGCTCGTCCGGCTCGGTGGCGGCCTCGACGCCGGTGGCGTCAGCAGCGGCGCGAAGGGCTGTCATGGCGGCGTCACGCCGGGCCACCGCGGTCGCGC
>DATBRW010000119.1:0-5031 GCA_036560125.1 Candidatus Limnocylindria bacterium | reverse complement strand
GCTGTACGCGCTACGCCAGATTCCATGACGAGGAATCGGCCGGACTCTTGACTTCCCGCGGTGCGGCGCGGTTTCCTGCCGTTGATGGCACCCAAATCCGCTCTGTACGACGACGTTCGTGCCTTCGCCTTCGCCCTGCCGGAGGCGTGGGAAGACCACCCCTGGGGCGAGACGGTGGCCAAGGTCGGGAAGAGAGTCTTCGTCTTCATGGGCATGGGCGAGAGCGAGGACGGCACCGCCCACTTCACCGTCAAGCTGCCCGACTCGCACGAGGAGGCACTGGCGTTGCCCTTCACCGAAACCCCGGGCTACGGCCTCGATCGCGGGCACTGGGTCACGGTGCATGCACCGCCCGACGCGCCGCTGGACATGCTGACTGCCTGGGTGGAGGAGAGCTATCGGGCTGTGGCGACGCGGACGCTGGTCAAGGCCCTGGACGGCCGATGACCCGGCGGCGGGGGCTCCTGCTGGGGATGATCTTCGAGGGGATCTGACGCCCGGCGGAACCAATTCGGGGCGAACCTCGTCCAGCCTGCGTAAACGCGGACCGGCCTGCTGATCGGTCCACCAGCTGGGAGGTCCTCGTCGATGCGACGCCTGCTGACCCTTGCCGCGGCGAGTGCCGCGCTGCTGCTCACCGCCAATCCGGCGCTCGCCTGTGGTGGCCTCGTTGGCCCGAACGGTGCCGTCAACCTGCTGCGCACCACCACCTTCGCCGGGTATCACGACGGCGTGGAGCATTACGTGACGAGCTTCGAGTTCGCCGGCGGCGAGGGCGAGTTCGGCAGCATCGTGCCCCTGCCGGGCGTGCCGACCGACGTTGTCCGCGGCGGCGACTGGACGCTCCAACGGCTGGTGCAGGAGACAACCCCCGTGCCACCGGGCGAATTCCTTGCGTTGGCTGCCGCCGGAGCTGCGGAGGATCGGGCTCAGGTGCTGCTGCAGACCAAGATCGACGCGCTCGAGATCACGGTCCTGCGCGGCGGCGGTGACGAGGTTGGCCTGTGGGCCACCGACCACGGCTTCCGGCTCCCGCCGGACGCGCCCGAGGTGCTCGACTTCTACGCCAATCGCTCGCCGATCTTCATGGCCGCCCGCTTCGACGCCAATGCCGCCCGGAAGCGCGGCCAGGCCGTCGGCGACGGGACGCCCGTGCACCTGACCATCCCGACCGACAATCCCTGGGTCCCGCTGCGCATCCTTGCCCTGGGCCGCACCGCCTCCGAGACGATCCAGGCCGATGTCTTCCTGCTGACCGATGACCAGCCGGCCATGCTTCCCGATCCGAACGGAATCCTGGGCACGCCGGGCCTGTCGCTCGACCATGCGGCGCCGGCCAGCCCCCAGCTACTCGCGGACCTGCGCTCCGACAAGGGCATGGAGTGGGTGCCCCAGCAGGCGTGGCTGACCAAGGTCGGCATCAACGCCGAGGCCGGCGAGCTCCGCTTCGACCTGGCCATCGATGCGTCGGGGAAGGGCGCGCCGTCGCTGCAGGATGCCGGTTTCGCGCCATTCGGCCCGGCCCCGGTGCCGCCGAACAGCACCATGGTGTGGGTCATCCTGCTTGGGCTGGCGCTGAGCCTGCCGCTGGCCGCCGCCTGGCTGATCACGATGGTGGCGCGCTCCGGACCGGGCGGACGGCCGCTTGCCGGAGCGTGAGAGACGCGGCGTGACCGGATCCCGCTGGCTCATCCTGGCCGTGCTGGCCGCCACGCTGGTGGCGGCCAGCGGCTGCGGCCGGGTGGCGGGCCATGAACCGGTCACGCTGCAGATCACCATCCACTACTCGCAGTTCGAGGAGACGGCGCTCACCGTGCCGCACGGGGTGCCGGTCACCTTCGTGCTGGTCAACGAGGATCCGATCGAGCATGAATGGCTGATCGGCGACGCCGCCTTCCATGAGCGCCACCGTCTCGGCACGGAGGCGCATCACGGCGCGCGGCCCAACGAGATTTCGTTGAAGCCGCTGGAAACGATCCAGACGACGATCATCTTCGACGAGCCCGGCAGCCTGCAGTACATCTGCCATCTACCGGGCCACGAGGCCTACGGCATGGTGGGCACGCTGACGATCACCTGACGCGCGGGGCATCGGCTCAGGAGCCGATGGGCTGCACCCCCAGCAGGCCGGGCAGGATGTCACCGAACAGGAAGCCGGCGATGCCGGCCACGGCCCCGAGCAGCAGGATCTCGGCACCCGAGCGCAACCAACGGCGACGGGTCCAGCGCGACTTCACCACCCCGATCCCGAACAGGACGGCGCCGGTGGCCAGCACCGAGACCCAGATCGCCAGCTCCACGGGGAACAGCACGTAGGGGATCACCGGGACCGCGGCCCCCAGGCCGAAGGCGGCGCCCATGATCAGCGCGCCCTGCATCGGGCTCCCCTCCGCGAGGCGATGAGTCAGGCCGAGCTCCTTCTCGACCATCGTCTTGAGCAGGACCGATGGATGCCTGGCCATGCTGCGTGCCATCTGGGCGGCCGTGTCCGGCGGCAGGCCGTCCTCCTCGAACATGAACGCCATCTCGGCTTCGGCCTCGCCGGGGCGCTCGTTGACCTCCTCGCGTTCGCCGACGATCTGCGCCTCGAAGATCTCATGCTGGCTCTTGCTGCTCATGTACTCGCCGGCGGCCATGCTGAACACGCCGGCCAGTCCCGAGGCAAGGCCGGCGATGAGGACCGGGAAGCGGTCGGCCGAGGCGCCCGCCACGGTGCTCACCACGGCGAGCGTGCTGACCAGCCCGTCCTGGGCGCCGAAGATCGCCTCGCGGATCTCGCCTAGCAGGCTCGCCTTGCGGCGCTCCTCCGCCAGGTGCCCGGCCAGCCACGCCCGGTCGAACTCATGCGAAGCCAGGCCGGCACGCGCCTCCTCGCTGTCCAGGATCGCGGCCTTCTCAGCATCCATGCCCAGATGCTAGCCGGGCCGCGGCGCATCGGTTGGATGCGAGTCGCGCCGTGCGACGGCAGCCGGTCGGCCGAGCTGGCGGTGCGATAGACTGCCGCAGGTCCTTTAAGTCCGGCCCGGTGAGGCCGGAAAGGAGCGAACGTGCAGACCCTGAGCCGCATGCCCCGGACGCCAGTCGCCGCCGAGCGGCCGGCGTTCGTTTCGTCCCCGGGCCTGCTGGCCACCGCCGACGGCACACTGCTGCGTGGCTCGCTGCGCGGGGCGCCTGTTGCGGCCGAAGGCGACCTCATCTTCACTACCGCCGCCACCGGCTGGGGCGAGATCCTGACCGATCCCTCCTACGAAGGCCAGGTCGTGGTGCTGACCCACCCGATGGCCGGCAATTATCGGATCGATCCCGCCGAGCTCGAGTCGGATCGGGTCCATGCCCGCGCCCTGATCGTAACGCGCCTGGTCACCCCACCGGCCGGGGATGGGCTGTCGCTGGAGCAGTTGCTGGTCGAGGCCGGCATCCCGGCGCTCGAGGGCGTCGACACCCGCGCACTCACCCTGGCGTTGCGCCGCGGCGCCGCACGTCGGGCCGTGGTACGGCCATTCCCCGAGGCCCAGGAGGAGGGCTCCGCGGAGGCGCGCCGCGCCGTCCAGGAGGCTGTCGACAGCCCGACCTGGGAGTCGGTCGACCACGTGGCGGCTGTCTCCACCCGATCCGCCCATGTCGTACATGCCACGGGCCGCCAGCGGGCGCGTGCGGTGCTGGTCGACTACGGCGTCAAGCGCTCCCTGCTGCGGGCGCTCGCGTCGCGCGGCCTGGAGATCACGGTGCTGCCGCATGACGCGAGCCCGGGCGACGTCGCCGCCCAAAGTCCCGACCTCGTGGTCCTCTCCCCCGGCCCAGGCGATCCATCGCGCATGGCGTCGCAGATCGCCACCGTGGAGACGCTGGCAGCCGCGGCGCAGGCCGGCGGGCCGCCGATCCTGGGCGTCTGCCTGGGCCACCAGCTGCTGGCGCTGGCCGCCGGCGCTCCGACCCGCCGCCTGTCGGTCGGCCATCATGGTGGGAACCACGCGGTTATCGACACGGCCACCGGGCGCGTCGACATCGGGGCGCACAACCACGAGGTGGCGGTGCTCGACGCGCCGGAGCTGGCCGCGGCAGGCTACCGCGTCAGCCATCGCGACCTGAACGACAGCACCGTGGAGGGGCTGACCCACGCATCGGGCCGCATCGCATCGGTCCAGTTTCACCCCGAGGGCGCCCCCGGACCGATCGACGCGGCGCGCATCTTCGACCTGGCGGCCGACGGCGCCATTCCGACGCCTTCGTGACCGCACCGCGTCGCGTCCTGGTGATCGGCTCAGGGCCGATCGTCATCGGTCAGGCGGCCGAGTTCGACTACGCGGGCGTGCAGGCTTGCCTGGCGCTGCGCGGCGAGGGCGTCGACACGATCCTGGTCAACTCGAACCCGGCCACCGTGATGACCGATCCCGATGTTGGCGGAACGGTGATTATCGGCCCCCTATCCGTCGCTTACCTGGAACGGGTGATCGCCGAGCACCGGCCGGATGCCCTGCTGCCCACCCTCGGCGGCCAGACCGGGCTGAACCTGGCCGTGGCACTGGATGACGCCGGCGTCCTGGAGCGGTACGGAGTGCGGGTGCTGGGCACGCCGCTGGCCGCCGTGCGGGCCGCCGAAGATCGGGGCGGCTTCCGCTCGCTGGTGACCGGCATCGGCGAGCCAGTACCCGAGAGCGCCGTGGTCGAGACGCTGGAGGACGGGCTGGCCTTTGCACGGCACCTCAAGGCGCCGGTAGTGGTGCGGCCGGCCTTCACCCTCGGCGGCGGGGGAGGCGGCTTCGCCATGGACGAGGTCGAGGCGCGCGAGCGCATCGCCCACGGCCTGGTAGCGAGCCCGATCAACCAGGTGCTGGTCGAGCGCTCGCTGCTGGGCTGGTACGAGATCGAGTTCGAGGTGCTGCGCGACGCGGCGGACACCACGATCGCCATCTGCGGCATGGAGAACCTGGATCCGATGGGCGTGCACACCGGGGACTCGATCGTGGTCGCGCCGATCCAGACGCTGCCCGACCCGGTCGTCCAGCGCCTGCGCCGCTGCGCCCTGAAGAT
>DATBRW010000118.1:0-5062 GCA_036560125.1 Candidatus Limnocylindria bacterium | reverse complement strand
CGGCCGATCACGTCCTCCTGGGCGGTGACCGAGCCGGGCCGGCCCGCCAGCATGTCGTCCTCGGCGGACTCGATGCCGTACTGCCCCACGCCATCCACGTTCACGAAGCCGATGACCTGCGCCGCCAGGGTCGTCCGCGGTGAGATGCCCTGGACGGGGTACACGCGCTTCGTCTCGGGCAGCATGCCGATCCCGGCCAGGTGCAGGTCCCGGACCCGGTCGCTGACCGGCAGGTCGACGCGACGCTTCAGCCAGACCCACTTGTCTTCGCTTGACAGCTGCTCACGCAGTTCCTCCACGTGCATGCCCAGCACGGGCGCCAACAAGGCGGCCGCGCTCTCCGGATCCTCGACCGACGGCGGTGTGGCGAAGACCGACTGCAGCTCGACGGAGGTGGCCAGCAGGACGCCGGAGGCATCGGTGATCTCGCCGCGCTCGGCCGGGATCAGCTCGTGCTGAGCCAGCTGGTTCGCGGCCAGGGCGGCCAGCGGATCGCGTTCGACGATCTGCCACCATGCCAGCCGCATGCCGATCCCGGTGGCGACGACGGCCGCCACCAGCAGCAGGAGCAGGGCGCGGGCACGGCTGTCGGTCCTGGCGAGCAATGGCATTCTCCCGACTCCGCCCGGGCCGGGCGGAGTCATCGGTTCACTTGTGCCTGTTGGTCGATGGCTGGGCGAAGGTAACGGCATTCGGAGGCAGGCTCACGAGGTGCAGCGTGCTCTTGGCGCGCCTCTCGATCACCGCCGGCGATCGGGCCTCACCGATCTGGAAGATCAGCTGCTGCTGCTCAGCGCGCACTTCGGCCAGCTGCGCGCGGAGGTTGTCGATCTCGTAGCCGATCGCGGCCACGTGGCTGGACTGGCTCAAATAGAAGAGCGCGAGGCCGGCCGCGGCGGCGATCCCGATGAGGACGCCGGATATCCCGCCGACCCGCTGCGCCCGCCGCCCGGCGCCCGCCCGACGACGGGGCTGCGCAACCGTGCGCGGACGCGGCCGCGAACGGCCGAGGAAGCCGAACCGGCTTGCCGGGCGTGCTCCGCAGATGGCCATGCTTCGCTCAGGCCGCAGTGCGGCCGGGCAGGCGAATGCCCCACGACGTTGGCGACTCGAAGTCGAGGCTCTCCTCGATCTCGAAGGCGGTCATGGTGTCGGTCGGCCAGAATTCCCCACCCTCGTGGTCGCGGTCGCGACGCTCGCGAACATCGCGCTGCCGGGCCGAGTAGGTGCGGCGCCGGCTCGCCTGGTGACGTGGCTTGCCTCGACTCATGCTGGTGACCCTCCGTCGTGTGGCTGACCTGGAACCGGGACGAGCTTTTCCGCCACGCGCAGGCGTGCGCTGCGCGCGCGGCGATTGCGGCGGATCTCGTCCGCACTGGCGGTGATCCCCCGTCGATGAATGACCCGCAGCTGCGCGCGGTGGCCGCAGGTGCAGACCGGCGGCAGCGGGTCCTCCACGCAGTCGCGGCTCTCGCGCGCCATGAAGCGCTTGACGATCCGATCCTCGCCGGAGTGGTAGCTGATGACGGCCAGGCGCCCGCCGGGGCGCAGCGCGGCCAGCGCACCGGAGAGGGCCGGCGGCAGGACCTCCAGCTCACGATTGACGGCGATGCGCAGCGCCTGGAAGGTCCGGGTCGCCGGGTGGATGCGTCCGGCATCGGCGCCGGTGGCCGGGGCGGCCTTGGCGATCACGGCAGCCAGGTCGGCGGTGGTCATCAGGCGCCCTTCCTGGCGCGCCGCCAGGATCGCCTTCGCGATGCGACCCGCACGGCGCTCCTCACCAAACGTCGCGAGGATTCCGGCGAGCTCTCGCTGCGACGTCCGGTCGATGAGCTCCAGGGCCGATATGCCGGTGTCCTCATCGAACCGCATGTCCGGCGGCGCGTCGGCGGTGAAGCTGAAGCCCCGCGACGGGTCGTTCAGCTGGTAGCTGCTGAGACCAAGGTCGAACAGGACGCCATCCAGCGGGATGAACGAATCTTCCCGGGCCACGTCGTAGAGCGACTCGAAGTTGGCCTGGCGCAGCACGACCCGATCGCCGTACTGCGCCAGCACGCGATGCGCCTCCTCGATGGCCGCCCGGTCGGCATCCAGGCCGAGCAGGCGACCATCGGGAGACGAGGCCTCCAAGAGCCGGTCGGCGTGCCCTCCGCCCCCGACCGTGCAATCGGCGATGGAGCTGCCCGTCCGCACGTCGAGAGAGGCGAGAACCTCGTCGACCAGGACCGGCAGGTGCCCTTCTCCCATTCGCCGTTGCACCTCGTTGGTCGGGTGACGGGCCGATCGACCCGGAGACGCATGAATGGCGGGGCGGGACGTGCGTCATGGCGTCCTCGCTCCCTAGATGCCGAGGTCGGCGAGGTGCTCCGCGAGCGCCTCCGGCTCGTCCTCGATCTTGGCCCGATACGGCTGCCAGGCCGCCGGGGACCAGATCTCCAATCGGTTCAGCGCTCCCACCACCACCACCTCGCCCTCGCCGATGCCGGCGTACTCGCGCAGGTACTGGGGCAGAAGCACGCGTCCCTGTCGGTCGAGCTCCACCTCGACCGCGCCCGATGACATGAACCGCGCGAACTCGCGCGCCCGCGGGTTGGTCAGTGGCAGGGCTCGGAGCTTTCCCGCCAGGTCCTCCCATTCGTCCTGCGGGAAGAGGCCCAGGCAGCGGTCCAGCCAGCGCGACAGCGTGGCACCGGCTGCCAGCCGCCCACGGAATCGGGCCGGGACCGCTACGCGGCCTCGGTCGTCCAGGGCATGCCGGAACTCGCCGGTGAGGAATGACGCCCGATCCATGATGCTCGTGCTTTACCACTGCTCCCCATTTGGCCCCACTTTGGACCACAGGGCGCCACTATACAGGGGCAATCACCCCCGTCAAGGGGTTTCGCGCATATCAGGGAAGGACCATGGTCCTGGGACCGGGGGGCGCCGGCGTCGGGTCCGGCTGCGATGGGGCCTGACCGCTAGTTGGAGGTGAGAGGTCCTCCAGCCGCGTCCACCGTCGCGCAGGTCCTGACCTCGCCCGTGCCGCCGGCATCGGAGGCGAACACGGTGACGCACAGCTCGTGCTCCCCCGCGGACAACGGGAGGATCGGGTAGGTCACCTGCACGTCGGCCGGGGCCTGCTCCGGCAGTCGGGGCGAAGCCTGATCGCTGATGTCGATTGGATCGCCGCCATCCAGGGCCAGCTGGATGCGCAGGATCTGGGGCACCACCACCGACTCCAGGATCTCCGGCAGCCGCGTCAGGTCGTCAACGGGGGTGCATACCCCCTCCGTCAGGTCGGCGATCTCCTGCAGGCCACCGAGCTCGGACGCCTCCGCACAACCGGCATCGGCTCCGACGGCGAAGCTGTGGAACACGGCGCTGACGTCGCAGGGCAGGACGGTGGAAACGGGGGCGCCGCTGCTGTTGCTGCCGTCCGACAGGAAGACGACCAGGCGATTCGGAAGGTCCGTCTCATCCATGACCTGGCATGCCGCCGCGATGCCGGCGCTGAACGTCGTCGTCTCGGTAGTCGTTCTGACCGGCGTGAATTCCCGGAATCCGACCGGCTTGGTCCGGCCGGCAGAGTGCGCCGACTGCAGCGCCTCGACGACGTCTGGCGTCCCGTCCTCATCGCTATCCGCGTTCGGAGCAGTCAGGACCTGGATGCCGTCGGCCGGGGCCACGTCGGCGGTGACCGCCCCTCCCGCGAAGCCGACCAGCCCCACCTCCCCGACCGTGCCGTTCTCCACGGCCTGGGCGTTCAGCGCGGTCGCGGCCGCGATCTCGCAGTCGAGGGGCGTATCGGTTCGGCCGTCGTGGTTGCGATCACCGCCACACCCCGGCCCATCCAGGGTGCTCCCCGAGAGGTCGATGACGTAGACCAGGGTGGTGTCCGGGGCAGGTGGCGCGCCGCTGATCGCCGCGTGCGCGGTGAGGTTCTGCGAACCACCGTCCGGTGCCGACAGGCTGATGAGCTCGGCGCTCAGATCACTTCCCCCGGGCAGCGTCGCGGCGACCGCCGAAGACGGCACCTGGTTGCGCAGATATAGGTAGCCACCCCCAACGACTGCGCCGACCAGCAGCAGGACGGCCAGGATGCCAAGGATCCGGCCGCCGCGGCCACGCCGCTCCGGTACGGGCTGTGCGACGACGGCAGCGCGTGCCGGTGGCGGGAATGGCTGCGGGTGGCGGAGCGCCTCCAGCTCCTCGGTCGGGATGACCAGCACGCCGCGCAGGTACCGCGGGCAGTTGCCGTAGCCAGGCTGCAGGCAGACCTTCTGCTGCTGCTCGGCCGAAAGCTCGGCCGGATCACCGAAGGCCCAGCAGCGGTGCTCCTCGCTGACGCCGTCGTGGTAGACGGTGCGTTTGTCGGCCAATCCCAGGAACGGGCAGATCGTTTCCGGGCGCTTCGCCAGCTCCGCGAACAGGGCACGACGTTCGGCCTCGCGGGCGGCGTCCTCCTGCTCTCGCTTGCGTCGTCCGAACACAGACCCTCGTCGTTCTCCAGCAAATTCAGGGCGGTGCCGCCCGTCAAACGCGGTTTGAGTCTAGCGCGCGCCGACCTCGGTGGAGGCTGGCCCGATGGGGGTACGAACGCGCCATTGAGCCTATTGATCCGATGGTCATAGGCTGGACTCCGGCACGGCTGCGACCAACGGCCGGGGGCCGAGAACTGGAGCCGCGACGTGGCAATCGAAGAGATCGACAACGGCGAGCGGGCACCGATCCCCCGGCAGGGGCGGATCCGGCGCTGCAGCGTGCGCCACGTCTCGATCGTGCCCGGCGAGAAGCTCCCCACCGTCCAGGTCGACTGCCTGCTGGGTGGCCGCGAGTACCCGCTTCCCCTCGGCACCATGGACGAGGCGCGCCCCATCTGCAACGCCTGCACCGCGACCACGGTCTGGCGAGCGGACGAGGACTAGCCGCTCACGTAGCGTGAGTCCCTGGAGAGCGGCCTGTAAGCCGAGTTCTGTGCCCGGACCGATTTGCATCGGCCCGGCGACGGCCATCCATCTGAGCGACCTACCCGAGGGCTGAACGAGCAGCCTCAACGCCCTCCTATTCGGTCTTGCTCCGG
>DATBRW010000117.1:0-10949 GCA_036560125.1 Candidatus Limnocylindria bacterium | reverse complement strand
TGTCCGGGTTGATCGTGGCGACGATCGGGGCCGGATGGGCGTTCGCCATCGACGGCGCCAGCTTCCTGGTCAGTGCGGCCTTTCTGATGGCCATGCGCATCCCCGTCGGCGAGCCGGCTCCGCGTCGGAGCTTCGTGTCGGAGCTGGCCGATGGCTGGCACGAGGTTGTCTCGCGCTCCTGGGTGCTGGCCTGCATCCTGACCTTCTCGATCTCGAACGTCTCGTTGGGCGCGTTCCAGGTGCTCGGGCCATTGATCGCCAACCGGGAGATGGGTGGCGCCGCGGCCTGGGGCATCATCGGCGCGGGCGCGTCGATCGGTGGGGTGGCCGGCGGGGCGGTAGCGCTGCGCTGGAAGCCAGAACGACCCCTGATCCCCGCCTTCCTGGTCATGCTGCTGGCGCAGATCGAGCTGCTGCTGCTGGTGCCCCCCTTCCCGGTGCTGATCGTCGCCATGGGCGCCTTCGTGACCATTTCCGCGATCGTGATCAGCAACACGCTGTGGGACACGATGATCCAGCAGCACATCCCGCGTGAGGCGATCAGCCGGGTCAGCAGCTACGACTGGATGGTGTCGCTCGTATTCCAGCCACTCGCCTTCGCGGCAGTGGGCCCGATCTCGGAGGAGATCGGGGTGCAGGAGACGCTCCTGGCCTGCACCGCCCTGGGCCTGGTCGCGAACAGCGTGGTGCTGCTGGTGCCGAGCGTCCGCAACCTGCGCCGGGTCGACGAGTCCGTCGTCCAGGAGCCGATCGGCGCCGCCGCGGCGGCCGGCGACCCCACCGATCCGCCGCTCGCCACTTCGATCTGATCCGCTAGTTCGGGGCCATCGTCAATGCCGCCTCGAGCACCGGATCGCGACCGGCGAAGTAGTCGGCTGCCAGGGTCGGGACCGCCAGGTCCGGCTCGATGGTCAGCCTGGGGTCGTCCGGCGTCGACTTCTCCCAGTAGCGGACGCTGATGGCGACCCGCATCGGCACGACGTAGTCGTCCAGGTGCACCCAGGTGACGTCATCCCAGAAGTTCAGCCCGCCGCCCGGCGCCTCGCCAACGAAGACGGCCTGCGTCTGCTGCTCGATGTCGGTCGCGAAGTTGGCGGCCGCCGAGAAGGTGACCCGATCGGTCAGGACAAAGAAGTGTCCCGGCCGGTCGATCTCGGACGCCGTCAGGTGGGACAGCAGGGTGACGTAGTTGTGGTTGTCGCCGCCAGGGTTCTGGCGGAGATCGAGGATCAGGCGCTCGTCCGGGTGCGCCGCGGTCATTTCGTCGATCTCGTCGATCGTCGCCTGCGGAATGTCGAATACCGCCGGGTACCGGACATAGATGGCGCCCTCCGGCAGCCGCTCCACCCAGATCGTCTCGTCGCGCTGCTCGGTGGCACGCAGGCCGGGGCGCTGCGGCAGACCGGTGTACGGCAGCCATCCGCCCCAGGTCTCGAACTCGGAGCTGGGCACCGGCGACACGCTCACGGTCCGCGTCTGGCTGCCGTCATCGATCTCCAGCTCGACGTCGCCTTCGCCAACCAGGCCCAGGCCGCGCAGGACCGCCACCTGCAGCAGATAGACAGGCCGAAAGGCGGGCACTGTGGCCGGGCCGTCACGCGGGACCAGCGGCTCCAGGGCCGCCAGCACGTCCCCGATGGGGTGGCCATTGATCGACACCAGCCGAGCGCCTGCCAGGTCCGTGTAGTCGTCCATGGCGGCGGTGATGAAGACGCCCTCCTCGAACTCGTAGACACGCAGCGGCAGAACCGGCCCGTCCCGTCCCTCCGCCAGGAAAGCGAACTGGTGCCCGTCACGCTCCACGGAGAGGCGGGCCCAGAGCCGCATCAGGCCGACCATCGCCTGGTCAGCCGTCAGGCCATTCAGCGACTGCTTCAGTGACTCCAGCTCGGCCACGAAGGCGGCGCGGTCGACCGCGTGGAAGGGCTCGGGGTGGATTGCCTCCAGCTGGGTCAGTGCGCGATCGAGCTCCGCCCGGGCGGCGGCGAGGTTCACCGAAGGGCCGGCAGACACACCGCCGGAGGTTGGGCTGCTAGCGGAGTCGGTCGGACCCCCGCAGGCCGACAGAGCGACCATCAGGCCCAGCCCGATGGCAATCCAGCGGCGCCGGAATCGGAGGGGAGGTATCACGGTGCACATACTACCAACTGGTAGTATCCGCCCGACGATGGATCGGTTCAGTCGGTGGGCGTCAGCCGGTGCGGGCGCGGGCGTCGCTGGTCAGGCGCTCCAGGCCATCGGCGGCCGCGCCCTCGATCTCCGCCAGCGCATCCTTCACCCCTGCTTCGTCGCCGATGCCCTCCATGAACCGCCGATAGGCCTGCTCGAAGGCGCGGTTGGCGCGACGATGGGCGCGGCGGCCGGAAACGGTGAGGGTCAGGACCCGAGATCGACTGTCCTGCGGGTTGCGCCGCTCATCGAGATGGCCGCGTTCGCGCATGGCGCGGACGTAATGCGAGAGGGTGGTCGGCGGCATGCCCACGATCGCGGCGATCTCCGTCGGATTGATCGGCTCGAACTCGAACAGCGCGCTGTAGACCGCGTACTCGTCGGGCTTGAGTCCGGCACCGTCCATCGCGGTGGTCAGGAGCGAGCGCACGCGCTGGTTGGCGGCGAACAGGTCGAACAGCAGGGACGAGCGCTTGCGTCGGTCGGCCACGTTCGGATCATACGTCGCGCGCTGCGCCCCGCCGCTGCTACCCTTCCGCCGTGCCCGATTCCCCCGACGCGCTGAGCGCGTCCGATGCCTCCACCGCCGCGCACCTTCGCGAACGATTCGCCTTCCTGCCAGAGATCGTGGCCGGCATGGAACGGCAGGTTCCCTACGCCTCCGCCATGATGCGAAGCCGGAGCGGCCTGCGGCTCAGCCTGCGCGACGCCGAGCAGACGGTCGAGCGCCTTGATCCGCAGGAAGGCATCGTGCTGACCGCATCGAACGGCTACGGGCTGGAGGAGGCCGCCACCGACGAGACCGATGCGACGGCGGTCCGCCGCCTGGCCGACGCCCTGGTCGAGCGCGCGCTGGCCTACCGCCCTCCGGATGGCCAGTCTCCGCTGGTGATCGAGGGCGACGGCGCCGTGTCGGGGGACTTCGCCACCCCGATGGAGCAGGATCCCGCCGATCTGCCCCTGGCGGACAAGGTCGCGCGATACGACGCGCTGCGGCGGGCGCTGCGTGACAAGGACAAGCGCACGGTGCAGGCCATCTGCCAGTACACAGACCAGGAGGTCCAGCAGGTCTTCGCCCATCGCGGCGGCCTGAACACGCAGCAGATCCGTCGCATGAGCCTCGCGCTGATCCCGTTCCTGTCCGACGGGACGCGGCAGGAGTACTCGTACCTGGCCCGCACCGGCACCGGCGGCCTCGAGCAGATCGAGATGCCGGATGAGGCCCTGAGCAGGGTGTCGGAGGAGGCGGCGTCCATGCTCGGTGCCGTGCCGATGCCGCCCGGCACCTACGACGTGGTGACCGATCCAGAGACCAGCGGCGTGATCGCCCACGAGGCATTCGGCCACGGCATGGAAACGGACATGTTCCTCAAGGAGCGGGCGCGGGCCGCCGACTATATCGGCAAGCGGGTCGGCTCCGACCTGGTGAACATCGTTGATGATCCCAGCATGGCCGGCGCGTACGGCAGCTACTTCGTCGACGACGAAGGGCGAGGCGCCAGCCCCACCCAGATCATCCGCGATGGCATCCTGCAAGGCGGCATGACCGACCTCTATTCGGCCAGCCGCCTGGGCATCAGCCGCACGGCCAACGGTCGACGCGAGAGCGTGCATCGCAAGGCCTACGCGCGGATGTCAAATACCTTCTTCACGCCCGGCTCCAGCACCCGGGAGGAGCTGCTGGGGAGCATGGACGATGGCGTCCTGCTGCGACAGACGCTGAACGGGATGGAGGATCCGAAGGGCTGGGGCATCCAGATCTGGGCGCTGTTCGCGGTCGAGTACAAGCACGGCCAGCCCACCGGCCGGATCTTCTCGCCGGTGGCGATCACCGGCTACGTGCCCGACGTCCTGGCCGATGTCTCCATGGTGTCGAACGATTTCGTGCTGGTTGGCGGCACATGCGGCAAGGGCTGGAAGGAGCTGGTGCCGGTCACCTCTGGCGGTCCCTACCTTCGCACCCGCTGCCGGCTGGCCTGAGCATGGACCAGCGCCTGACCGATGCCCTTCAGCGCCACCCCGCGGTGCACGACTGGACCGCGCGGCGGCAGGTCGGCCGCGGTGTGCAGATCTACCTGGTCGGCAACCAGGTCGAGAACGTGCGCCAGATCGAGCGCGAGTCCTACGAGGTCGAGATCTTCAACGACCACCAGGCCGATGGCGAGCCCAGTCGCGGAGCGGCCAAGGTGCCGGTCTCGCGCGCCGACCTCGAGCGGCTGCCGGAGGTCCTGGAGACAGCCACCACCATGGCCAGTCTGGTCAACAACCCGCCATGGTCGTTGCCGGAGCCGCACGACCTGCCAGAGGTGGAGCTGGCTGACGCGTCGCTGACCTCGATCGAGGGAGCGCTGGCCGCGGCTCGCGAGGCGGCGGACCGCATCCGCGCGCTGGCAGCCAACGAGGCGGCCAACGACGTGCGCCTGTCGGCCGCCGAGCTGTTCGTGACCACCATCGAGGAGGAGCTGCGAAACAGCCGCGGGCTGACCGGCGCGTCGATCGCCACCCACCTGCTGCTGGAGATCACGCTGCTGGCGCGGCATGGCGGTGAGGAGGCGGAGCACTTTCGCCAGGCCGCCGCCCGGCGCATGGCCGACCTGCGCATCGACGAGACGGTGACAGAGGGCTCGCGCATGGCGCGTGACAAGCTGCGGGCCACTGCCCCCAAGACGCGGGTCGGCCCGGTGGTGATGAGCGGCGAGGCGCTGGTCCAGATCTTCGGCGGCAACGCGGTGGCCGACACCGGCGCGCTGCTGAACCAGGCATCGGCGGCCTTTGCGTACTCGAAGATCTCGCGGCTGGAGGTCGGTAGGCCGATCTGGGGCGATCGCGAGCCAACCGGCGACCTGATCACGGTCCGTGCCAACGCGCGGCTGCCGTACGGCGTAGCCAGTTATCGGTTCGACCCCGATGGTGTGGCGGCTGAAGACCTGCTGGTGATCGAGGACGGCGTGCTGCGGGCGCGGCCGGCGACCCAGCGCTACGCGCAGTACCTGGGCGTCCCGGCCAGCGGCCGGCCCGGCATGGCCGAGGTGGCGTCCGGCAGCACGCCGATGGCCGATCTGCTGGACGGAGACGGTCCCGCCTACCACGTGCTCGCCTTCTCGGCGCCGAACGTTGACGAGCTGACCGGCGAATTCGGGATGGAGATCCGAATCGGCTACGAGCGCGGACCCGGCGGCGTTCAGCCTCTGACCGGTGGCTCGGTCACCGGCAACCTGTTCGAGGCGCTGGCCGACATTCGTCTTTCGTCCGAGACCCGCGTCAACAACACGTACGCCGGCCCGGTGGCGATCCGCTTCGGCAGCCTGCAGGTGGCCGGCCAGGACTGAAGGTCAGAGCGCCGAGTCGCCGGTGGCCATCGCCGCCTTCAGGGCCTGGATCCGGCGCCACGACTCAGTGATCCGCGCCTCGGGGATCCGTCCGTCCACGACCATGCCTTCCACCAGGTCGATCGTGCGCTCCACGATCCCGTCCTCGAACACCTGCTGGTTGGCAATGGTCAGGATGTCCACGCCGGCCTCGATGGCGAGCCGCACCGCATCGGGATAGCCATACGCGTCTCGGATGGCGCCCATCTGCATGTCGTCGCTGATGACCACCCCGTTCCAGCCGAGCTGGCGCCGCAGGATGCCGTTGATGGTGGCGGCCGACAGCGTGGCCGGGTGCTCCGGATCGAGGCGTGCGTTGAAGACGTGGGCGGTCAGGATCGTATCGGCCAGGCCGTCGTGGATGAGGTCGCCAAATGGCTGGAGCTCCACCGGCTGCCAGGTATCGGTCACGTCCACCACGCCCAGATGCGTGTCGCCCACAGAGCTGCCATGCCCTGGGAAGTGCTTCAGCGTGGTCCGTTCGCCGATCTCATGGTGGCCGCGAATGAAGGCCGCCGCCTGGCGGTGCACGAGCTGCGGATCGGCGCCGAAGCTGCGGTCAAGCGCGCCGATGATCGGGTTGGCCGGATTGACGTTCAGGTCGACCACCGGCGCCAGGTTCAGGTTGATGCCCGCCCGGCGCAGGGTGCGGGCGATGTCGCGGCCCGCCCGTTGGGTGACTCGTGGGTTGGCTTCCGCACCGAGCTCCGCGGCCGAGACGGTTGCCGGGAAGCCGTGGTCCGGACCCAGACGCGCGACCTGGCCGCCCTCCTGGTCGACGGCGATCAGCAGCGGGGCCAGCGGCGGGGCACTGGCGGCGGCCGCACCCTGGAGGGTGGTCGTCAGGGCGGCGAGCTGCTCCGGCGACACGATGTTGCGGACCGACGAGCCGGTCGGCTGGTCGACGCTGAACAGCACCACGCCGCCGAGGCCGCGCTCGCTGATGTCGGCCAGCACCGCAGAGGCCGACGAGGCATCCGTGCCGCGGAACCCGACCAGGAGCATCTGCCCGATCTTGGCGCGCAGCGAGAGCTCGACGGGTGTCGGCGTCGGCCTGGGAGTGGGTTGGGACGTGGGTGATGCGCCGGCCGGGCTGGACGGGCTGGGACGTGCGAAGCCGGACGGCGTGGGCAACGGGCTCAGGCAGGCGGCCAGCAACGTGGCGCCGGCCACGCCCATCCCCGACAGGAACGCGCGGCGCGTGAGACGCGGATCCCTCATGCAGTCCTTGACGCCGGAACGATCGTTTGCGCTGCACTGCGGCGCCAGCCCAGGATGACGAGCACCGTGGCCGCGAATCCGAGGCCGATCAGCGACCAGGCCAGGGTGTAGCTGCCGGTCGCGTCGACCAGCAGCCCGAACAGCACCGGGCTGCCCACGAACCCCATGTAGAAGCCGAAGGTCAACAGGCCGGAGGCACGACCCGCCAGCCCGGTACCAGATTCCGTGATCACGGCCAGGTTGCCCACCGCGTTCCAGGTCACCGCGGTTGCGCCGAACAGGATGGCCGCCGGCCAGGCGACCCACAGCCCCACCCACTGGATTGCCAGGATCAGCCCGATGGCGACCACCGCCCCAGCACCCAGCATCAGCAGCGGAAGGCTGAAGGTCGGCATCCGTTCGCTGGCCCAGCCCCACCCCAGCCGGGAGACGATCCCGACCAGGCCGATGGTGGCCACGACCACCCCCGCCAGCTCCTGGCTGGCTCCGCCACGCTCGACGAGGTAGAGCGGCAGGTAGGCGTTGACGGCCGCCACGCCGCTCCCCATCAGGAAGGCATAGACCGCCAGCCATCGCACGCCGCTGGGCAGGTTGCGCGGAGATTCCGGCTCGCCGGAAGCCGTCGCCGCCGAAGTCGCGTCCTGCGGTACGACCACCATGGCGAGCAGCAGGGCGACGATCGGCACCAGGGCGGCCCAGCCGAGAGCAGCCCGCCAGCCGGCCTGCGCCGCCAGGGGCGCGAGCAGCGCGCCGGCCAGGAAGGCGCCGACCTGCACGCCGGCCTGCTTGCCGCCCATCACCAGCCCACGGCTGCCCGGCGGCAGGTGCACCGCCACCAGCTTGTTGGTCACCGGATTGCCGGTGGCCAGCGCCAGGCCCGCCAGGCCGGCCGCGAGGAGCATGACCGGATAGGCCGGCGCCAGCGCCATGCCCACCAGGGTGGCGGCGGCGATGGCGAAGGCGATCAGCATCACCCGCCGCGGCCCGAACCGATCGGTCCCTGGTCCGGCCACCAGCGACAGTGGCCCGCCAACCAGGAAGAAGACGGTGGTCAGCAATCCCAGCTGGGAGCGGCTGAGGTCGAACTCCTCGACCAGGTTGGGTCCCAGCACGCCAAACGCGTAGCCGGCGAAGGTGCTCGTCCCCATCGCCAGGGCGAGCACCACGCCGAATGCGAGGCGGCCGGATCGCGTCACCGCGATATGGTGCAGGATTGACCCCGTGTCTGAATCGAACGCGGGGGAGCAGCCCGATCGGGCCGGCCGAACGGGACCAACGGCCGATGGTGAGCATGGGCGTCGGTCCGGCACTATGACGCTGATGCGTCACCGACCCTCGCCGCGGCGTGCGGTGAGCCTGCTGCTCACCCTCTCGCTGCTCGCTGCCACGGCCGCGGTGCCCGTGCCCGTGGCGGGCGCGCCGAGCACGGTCCGCCTGGTGCTGACCATGCGTCCGGGCACGTCTCACTCCCATGCCGATCGCCTTTCGAACGTGCCCGGCGGGAAGCTGGTCGCGCGCATCGACCAGCTGAACGTCCGCGTGGTGGAGGTGCCGGCGGCCGCGGTCGCCAACGCGCGGGGCCGATGGGCGCGGCTGGCGGAGGTGGTCAGCGTCGAGAGCGACGGCGTGGTCGCGGTCGACTGGATACCGCCGGATCCGCTGTGGACCAACCAGTGGGAGCAGCGGCAGGTGCGGGCCCAGAAGGCCTGGGACCTCCAGCGCGGAGAGCGGACGACGATCGTGGCGGTCGTCGACACCGGCGTCCAGCTCAAGCATCCGGACCTGGCCGTGCGCCTGGTCCCGGGCCGTGACTTCGTCAATAACGACGCCACGCCGGCCGATGACAACGGCCACGGCACCTCTGTCGCCGGCGTGCTCGCCGCCACGGCCAACTCGATCGGCGTGACGGGGATGTGCAACCGCTGCCGGATCATGCCGGTCAAGGCCCTCGCCGCCAATGGGACGGGCCTGTGGACGGTGGCAGCCAAGGGCATCATCTGGGCCGCCGACCATGGAGCGGACGTCATCAACCTGAGCTTCGGCGGGCCGACTGGCGGTGACGTCCTCCAGAACGCCATCCGCTATGCGCGGAGCAAAGGTGCGGTGGTGGTCGGCGCGGCCGGAAACTATGGCACCACCGCTCCGTTCTACCCCGGCGCCTTCCCGGAGGTGATCAGCGTTGCGGCATCGACGCCGGACGACCTGCGATACGACTGGTCGAACTCCTCGACCTCCTGGGTCGAAGTGTCTGCACCAGGCTGCACCTGGAGCTCCAAGTGGCACTCGCAGTTCGGCGGCTTCTGCGGCACCAGCGCGGCGACGCCGATGGTCTCGGGCATCGCGGCCCTGGTGCGCTCGGCACGCCCGGGCATGACCCGCTCACAGGTGGAGTCGATCCTGAAGGCGGCCACGGTCGAGGTGCCGTTCCAGTTCTCCCGCTTCGGCCGCATCGACGCATTCAAGGCGGTGTACCGGGCCGTCAACGGCAATATCCCGAACAGCCCGGCGCTCAAGCCATCGGCTCCGCTGCTGAATCCGGCAGCGGAAGTCACGCTGCAGGCCGGCGATCATGCCGGCTACCGGTTCGACGCCGCCGGTGCCATCCTGCGCGGCGCCGGCCTGCGGACCCATGGCACGACGTTCGCCCACACCTCGAAGCGCAGCACCATCCCCGGCCGAGGCGGCTTCTGGTATCAGATTGTGGACGGCGCCCTGTCGGGCTACTGGGTGGCCGAGTCGTCCAAGGTCTTCCTCACGCCAACGGCCACACCCACGCCAACGCCCACACCCTGACGCCTCGTCTCCGCGCTGGCGATCGGTCGCGCGGGGCGTAGCATTGCGGCCATGAAGGGCGATCGGGTCGAGGCCGTGGTCGACACCGGCCAGGGCACTCAGACGTTCGTGATCGAGGCCACCCGCAACGGACGCCGCCTGGAGGTGACCACCAGCCGCGGAGTGGTCGAGGTCAGCGAGGTTACGCGCGGCGGCTCACCGGTGCGGACCGGCCGCTTCATGGCCAGCCGCCTGATCGCCCTGGTCGAGCACCCGGCGCACGAGGGACGCGACTCGCTGGTGGACGTCGAGACGCGCCGACGCCTTACCAGCGGCGCCGACGCCTGATCAGCCGTTTCGCAGGCTGGAGGTGTTGACCACTTCGAAGTCGCGGCCGTGCAGGCTCTTGAGCTCGTTCAGCTCGTCGTCATTCCACAGCACGTCCGATGTGCCGCTGAAGAACCACGGCGATCCGTTGTCGGCCAGGATCATTCCGTAGCGCTTCATGGCCCGCAGGATCACCTGCATGCGCGGGCTGAAGTCACTGACATCGAAGTACTTCTTGAGGCGGACCCGAAGGCCCATCGGCGGCAGGCAGCCGCAGCTGCCGGCGCCGGCGTGGTGGCGGGCCGGGTAGATGTGCGAGCTGCGCGTCCGTGGCGCGGTGAATCGGATGGCGTGCAGGATCGCGCCGGCCATCACCTCCTCGCGGCGCACCAGTCCGGGCAGGATGGGCAGGCCCGCGGCATCGGCGCTGGTCCAGCTGTTCGGTCGCAGCGCGTTCGAGTTCAGGTCCCAGGTCGCGCCGGATCCTGCGCGCCAGCCGCTGGCCGTCTTGCGGGCGTTGAACAGCTCGTACAGGCGGCAGTCCTCGGTGTCCCACATCAGCATGTGCCGGTCGCTGCCACCCTCGATCTTCGCAACACCGGGGATCGGGTACGGCACGTGGTCCGACTCGTCGTCGTAGTCGAACGCCACCGTCTTGCGCGGGGTGGTGGAGTCGACCACGTTGTAGGGGATCCCGTAGCCCAGGTACTCGCCGAAGTCGGGGTGCAGGGGAAGGGGTCGGCCGATCGCGTTGATCAGCGCGTCCGAGTTCGCGGCCACCGGCAGCGAGTCGACCCGCTTGTTCCAGACGTTGGTGCTCGGGAACAGCGGGCAGTTTGCCGTCGGCGGGGCGGCCGCTACCGGCAGGCCGATGCCGTTGACCGCCACCAGCAGTGTTAGCAGGAGCGCCCCCGATCGGGCACGCGAAACCGATGCGAACCTCGTCACGTGCGACATTACGCCCGACCGGCCGCCAGACGTGAACCACCCGATCGGCTGGTCGCCTATGGTCCGATCAGGCCGGCTGGAGGAAAGCGGCGCCGCGCATGTCGACACGCGGTCCGTCGGGATGGCGCACCCAGCGGATCACGA
>DATBRW010000116.1:0-9280 GCA_036560125.1 Candidatus Limnocylindria bacterium | reverse complement strand
GGCATCGGGCAGAACGTCGTGGCGGTCACGCCGCTGCAGCTGCTGAACGCCTACGCCGCGCTGGCCAACGGCGGGCGCCTGATGGAGCCGATGATCGTCCGCGGTGAGACCGACGACCGCGGCAAGCTGACCAAGGCATACAAGCCGCACGTCGTCCGGCGCATCGATGCCAGCCTGCCCAACCTGCAGACCATGCGCATCGGGGCGCGCGAGGTCATCACCACCGGGCACGCATACAACATTCGCGACCTGCGGCTGCCGGGCGCCCTGAGCGGCAAGACCGGCACCGCCGAGTTCGGCGTCCGCCGGCACGGCGTGCTGCCCTTCCACTCGTGGTTCGTCGCCTACCTGCCGTCGCAGCCGGGCGCCACCGACGCCGACCTGGCGGTGGTCACCTTCTCGTACTCGGCCGTGGTGCCGGGCAATGTGTCGCTGGAAGTCGTGAAGTACTTCCTGCAGCAGCAGTACGGCCTGAAGCAGGATCTCCGGCTCGACCCACGCGACTTCAGCCTGGTGGCAGCCAACTGATGGGCGCCGCGACCGTTACCTCAACACTTGTTGACAATGTCAAGGCACGGCGCTGGCGCGCCTTCGACATGCAGCTGCTCCTCTATGTCGCGCTGCTGATCGGCTTCGGCGTGGTGATGGGCTATTCGGCGGGCTTCGCCGACGCGGGCACCGGTGGCGGCCTCTCGCAATCGGTCAAGACGCTGATCTGGACCACCATCGGCCTGATCATCTTCTTCGTCGCCGCCAGCATCGACTACCACTGGCTGCAGACGCTGACCGTGCCGATCTATGTCGCGGTGCTCGGGATGCTGACGCTCACGATGCTCATCGGTACCAACCTGTTCGGCGCCCAGATGTCGATCACGGTGGCCGGGTTGGACTTCCAGTTCAGCGAGGTCAGCAAGGTGCTGATGGTCGTGGTGCTGGCCAGCTTCCTGGCCAGCCGCCGCGAGAAGATCGGCAAGCTGTCGACCCTGGTCGGCGCTGGCCTGCTGATGGCGATTCCCACCTTCCTGGTCTTCAAGCAGCCGGACCTGGGCACGGCGCTGGTGTTCGTGGCGATCCTGGTGGGAATGCTGTTCATGAGCGGGGCGAGCATCGGCTGGATGGCGGTCCTCACCGGCGCGACGGTGGCTGCGGCACCGATCGTGGTTCAGTCGCTGCAGGACTACCAGCGGGCGCGGCTCTTCTGCTTCCTCGATCCGTCGGCCGATCCGCAAGGTGCGTGCTACCAGCTCATCCAGGCGCTGAACGCGGTTGGCTCCGGCGGGTTGTTCGGGCAGGGACTGACCGCGGGCCGGCAGAACCAGCTGGGCTTCCTGCCGGTGCAGTCGACCGACTTCATCTTCACCGTCGTGGCCGAGGAGCTGGGCTTCATCGGCAGCGTGGTGCTGCTGGCCATCTTCGCGCTGCTCATCTGGCGGATCCTGGCCATCGGCTGGGGCGCGCGCGACATGCTGGGCATGATGGTGGCGATGGGCCTGGCCAGCATGCTGCTCTTCCAGATCATGGTGAACGTCGGGATGGTGATCGGGATCATGCCGGTGACCGGCATCCCGCTCCCGTTCGTGACGTACGGCGGCTCATCCATGATCTCGCTGCTGTTCGGCATGGGCATCCTGCAATCGGTGCGGATGCACGCTCTGAAACCGACCTTCTAGCGGGGCCGATGCACCCCGGCCTGACCCCGGGTCAGTCCGCGGCAGGTTCCGCTTTCGCGGGCTCTGGCGGCGTTTCGGCCTCGGGCGCCGGCTCGGGCGGATGGGTCGCCACCTTGGGAGCGACCGCCATGAATGCCGTATCGGCCCCGTCGCCATGCAGGCGGCGGAAGGTGTAGCGGTACAGGTCGCGCCCAATAGCCACGATTGGCGCCGCCAGGATGGCGCCGCCAATGCCGAACAGGGCGCCGCCGACGACCAGCGACATGATGATCACCGCTGGGTGCAGGTCCACCGCGTCGCCCATCACTTTCGGCACCAGGAGGTGGTTCTCCAGCTGCTGGATACCCGTGTACAGAATGACGGCGGCCAGCGCCGCTGCCGGGCTGATCGACAGGCCGATCAGGATCGCCGGGATGGCGGCAATCACCGGGCCGATGATCGGGAACCACTCCAGCACGCCGGCGATCAATGCCAGCACCAGGGTGAACGCGCCGAACTCGCTGAAGCCAATGAAGGTGAGGATGGTCAGGCCGATGACGGTGGCCGCGAAGACCGCCGCGCCCAGGAGGAGCTGGCCGCGCACCCAGCTGCCGCCCACGCCGGCCAGGATGGAGAGCACGTTCCCGGCGTCCGGTCGCCAGCCTTCCGGCAGCGCGCGGTCGATGGCTCCGGGCAGCCGCTCACGGTCCTTCAGGACGTAGAACAGCCAGACCGGGATGACGACCAGGCCGACCAGGAAGCCGGCCGTGCGCAGGACGGCCGAGATGGCCGGTCCCAGGATGTCGCGCAGCGCATCACCGAAGGCCGATTCCGCACCGCCGATCGACTCCTCAAGCGCGTCGCGCAGCTCGTCCGGCAGCGGAAGTGACTCGTACCAGGCCAGCAGAGCCTTCTGCCAGTCGCTGACGGAGGCGCTCAGCTGGGGGAGGTGGCTGATCAGGTCGCGCGCCTGCGCGGCGATTGGCGGAATCGCGTACGCGACGATGGCCGCCACCAGACCGACCACCACGGCGTAGGCGATGAGCACGCCGCCCCAGCGCGGCACGCCACGTCGCTGCAGGAAGGTCACGAGTGGATCGAGCACGAAGGCCAGCGCCACGCCGATGATGAACGCCGCCAGGGCGCCCTTCACCGACCACAGCATCCAGGCCAGGAGCAGGCCGACCAGGACGACGAAGATCCCAAGCCGATGTCGCTTCAGGGTCCCGAGCAGGTCCGCCATTCGATTCACGGTACCATCCGTTCCGAGATGGCCGATTCGTCCAACGACCAGCCGCGCCAGCGCTGGCAGATCCTGTTCGCTCGCCACGAGCCGGCGCTGCGCTTGCGCCAAGCGGACCTGCTGGGCGAGTTCGAGCGCACCTTTCGCGAGGCCGGGCTGCCGCTCTCCCAGAGCAACGCCGCGCGCCCGCGGCCGAGGTTGAAGTTCGCCGCCAACCTGCCGGTCGGACTCGAGCTGCGCGGCGAGGTGCTGGAGGTCTACTTCGACGAACTGGTGACCATCGGGCGCATCCAGACCGCGGCCGAGCTGCTCCCCGAGGGCGTCGAGATCGTGGACGCGCGCGAGGTGTGGCACGGCTTCCCGTCCGCCGCCTCCCAGCTGCGCGCGGCCGAGTACGAGATCGAGCTCCGGGCGCGCGGCGACGTGCCGCTCACCAGCGACGACCTGCGGGGCGCGGTGGTTCGGCTGCTGGCTGCCGAGGAGCTCCCCGGCAAGCGGCGGCGGGGCGAGAGCGAACGGCGCTCCGACTCCGGACCGCGCGACCTGCGTCCCTTCATCGAGGACGTTGAGGTGCTCGAGGTGAGCGACGACGGCCGCAGCGGCCGCCTGCGCATGGTGCTCCGGCTCGACCCCAGCGGTGCCGGGCGACCGGAGGACGTGGTGGGCGCCCTGGACCTCCCGGTCAAGCCCGGTCCGGCGATCCGGACCCGCCTCCTCTTCGTTGACACTCCCCCCATCGCCCGGTAAACTCGTTGCCCCGCGGGATCATCACCGGCCCTGCGTCGCCGTGCGCCGCAATCGACGCGCGGATTCATGCATCAGCATCCTTTGGAGAACGCCATGTACGCCGTCCTGAGCAGCGGCGGGAAGCAGTACCGGGTCGAGCCCGGCAGCACGGTCCTGATGGAGCGTCTGCCGTCGGAGCCCGGTGCTTCGATCCTGTTCGATCGCGTGCTGCTCATCGGTGATGGCGATGACGTGACGGTCGGCACCCCGGTCGTTTCCGGCGCCACCGTGAGTGGCACCGTGCTGGGCGAGGAGCTCGGGCCCAAGCTCGTGATCTTCAAGTTCAAGCAGAAGGTCAAGTACCGCCGTCGCACCGGGCATCGGCAGCACCTGCTGCGCGTCCGCATCGACGAGATCAACGCAGAGGGTCGCGGCAAGAGCCCGGCGAAGGCCAAGCCAGAGCCGGAGAAGGCCGAGCCCGCTGAAGCGGCCACGGAGGCAGCAGCGGCTCCCTCCAAGCCGCGCGCCAGTCGTGCGCGCACCGCCAAGCCCAAGGCAGAGGCATCGGCCAAGACCGCGGCGGACGCATCGGTCCAGGCTGAAGCACCGAAGAAGCGGACCACGCGCCGCGCAGCGGTGAAGACGGGGGAAGCGCCCGCGGACGCCACCGACAAGGCGGCCGACGAGGCGAAGGAGTAACCAGGCAATGGCACACAAGAAGGCCGGCAGCAGCAGCAAGAACGGGCGCGACAGCGTCGGTCAGCGGCTGGGCGTGAAGCGCGGCGACGGACAGGAGATCAACGCCGGCACGATCATCGTGCGGCAGCGCGGATCCACCTTCCATCCCGGCGCCAACGTCGGCATGGGCCGCGACTACACGCTGTTCGCCACTGCCGACGGCAAGGTCAAGTTCACCCACGAGACGCGCTCCAAGAAGCGCGTGAGCGTCGTTACCGCCGACGCCTAGGAGCCCCGAGAAAATGAAGGCCGAGATTCATCCCAAGTACTATCAGGCGGAGGTGCACTGCGTCGGCTGCGGCACCACCTTCACGGTCGGGTCGACCGCGGAGTCAATCCGGGTCGAGGTCTGCGCGAATTGCCATCCGTTCTACACCGGCACCCAGAACATCGTCGACACCGCCGGCCAGGTCGAGCGGTTCCAGCGACGCATGGAGCGCGCCAAGCACTGATCCGGCGCGCGGACTTCGCATGCGCCGCAATCTGACCGCCTGGCCGGCGCGCCTGGCGCCGCACCTCGTCTTCCTGATCCCTGAGCTGCTGATGGCGGCCGGGCCGTTCGTGGTGCAGACGGTGGCGCATGCCGGCCGCCCGGGCTTCCGCATGCCGGACTTCTTCTACGGCGGCCAGGCGCTGATCGAGGGCGTCATGATGCGCGGCCGCACAACGGTGGCCATGAGCGTGCGCCCGCCCTCCGGCGAGGTGATGACGCTGTCCGAACCGCTCCCCGGCGCATTGCAGCGCGGCCGCTGGCTGAAGGTGCCGTTCGTTCGCGGCTTCTTCGTCCTGTACGAGACGCTGGTGCTCGGCACGCGCATGCTCATGCGCTCCGCGGCCCTGGCCGCCGAGGGCGAGGACATCCAGATCGGCCGCGGAATGATGATCGGCACCATGATCTTTTCGCTCGGCTTCGCCGTGGCGATCTTCTTCCTCCTGCCGCTCTTCCTCTCGACCTTCGCCGATGACGCCACCGATTCGGATCTGCTCGCCAACGTGATCGAGGGCCTGATCCGGCTCGTCGTGTTCGTGGCCTACATCGGGCTGATCGGCATGATGGGTGAGATCAAGCGCGTGTTCGCCTATCACGGCGCGGAGCACAAGGCCATCAGCGCCCACGAGGCCGATGCGCCCCTGACTCCGGCGGAGGTTGATCGGTTCTCGACCGCCCACACCCGGTGCGGGACGACCTTCCTGCTGATCGTGGTGGTGATCAGCATCTTCTTCTTCAGCTTCATCCCGCGCACAGGGGTCCCGCTGCCGCTCCTGTTCCTGTCGCGGATCGCGCTGGTGCCGTTGATCGCATCGGTCAGCTATGAGCTCGTCCGGTTCGGGGCCAGCCACTATGGCAACCGCCTGGTGCGCGCGATCTACCAGCCGGGCCTGTGGCTGCAGTCGCTCACCACCCGACCGCCGGACCAGGGCATGCTCGAGGTGAGCATCGCCTCGCTGGAATCGTGCCTCGCTTCGGACCGGGCGGCCGGGACGCCGGCGGTCGAGCCGACGGCCGCGGTGGTCGACCCGGGCACTGGCGTCCTGCCCTGACCGCGAACCCGATGATCGAGCGCCTGCGCGAGCTCGAGGCCCGGTACGACACGCTGGCGAACGAGATGGCATCGCCGGGCTTGGACGTCGCGCGCCTGACCGAGCTGGGTCGCGAGCTGGCCCGCCTGGAGCCGGTCGTCAACGCGATTCGCGCCTGGAACGAGGTGCAGGCTTCCCTGCGCTCGACGCGGGAGCTGGCGGACGACCCGGACGAGGAAGTGCGCGCCATGGCGCGCGAGGAGCTGACGTCGCTGGAGTCCCGGTCCGCGGAGCTTGAGGCCGAGCTGCACCTGCTGCTGGTCCCGCGCGACCCGAACGACGATCGCAACGTCATCCTGGAGGTCCGCGCCGGGACCGGTGGCGACGAGGCCGCCCTGTTCGCGGCCGACCTGTACCGCATGTACGCCCGCTACGCGGATGGCCGGCACTGGCGCCTGGAGCTCCTCTCCTCCTCGGAAAGCGGGTCCGGCGGCTTCAAGGAGGCGATCGCCGAGATCACTGGCTCGGGTGCCTATTCCCGCCTTAAGTACGAGAGCGGCGTCCATCGCGTCCAGCGCGTGCCGCTGACCGAGGCACAGGGTCGTATCCACACCTCCACCGCGACGGTGAGCGTCCTGCCAGAGGCGGACGAGGTCGAGCTCGACATCCCGGACAAGGATCTCCGGATCGACGTCTATCGGTCCAGCGGGCCAGGCGGGCAGAGCGTGAACACCACCGACAGCGCCGTGCGCATCACGCACCTGCCGACCGGCCTGATGGTCGCCATCCAGGACGAGAAGAGCCAGCACAAGAACAAGGCCAAGGCCATGGCCGTGCTGCGGGCACGCCTGCTCGAGATGGAGCAGCAGCGCCAGGCGGAGGAGCGCGGCGAGCAGCGACGCTCCCAGGTCGGCTCGGGCGAGCGCTCGGAGAAGATCCGGACCTACAACTTCCCCGATGACCGGGTGACCGACCACCGCATCGGGGTGACCGTCCACAACCTGCCCGGACTCCTGCAGGGAGATCTGGATCGGCTGATCGACCCACTTGCGGAGGCCGATCAGGCCGCGCGACTGGCGGCCGTCGGCGCCGTGGAAGACGGCTGACGGTGGTTGGACCGCCGGCCGGCGTGGTGGCGCCAGACGCCGCTCGGGATGCGGCAGCCCTGCTGGGTGAGGCTTCCAAGGCGCTCGGAATCGCGGGCTCGCCCTCTCCGCGGCTGGATGCGGAGCTGCTGGTCAGCCATGCCTTCGGTCGCGACCGCACCTGGCTGCACGCGCACCCGGAGGCGCGCCTCGAGGGCCCGGACGTTGCGCGGCTGCACGGATGGGTGGAGCGAAGGGCGGCTGGCGAGCCGATCGCCTACATCCGTGGCTTCAAGGAATGGCTGTCCCTCCGGATCGCGACGGACCGGCGGGCGCTGATCCCGCGCCCGGAGACGGAACTGCTGGCGGAGGCCGCCATCGACGAGATTGCGGCCCGCCTAGTGCGCGACGACGAACCAATCGCGGCCTGGGAGGTCGGGACTGGCAGCGGTGCGGTGGCGGTCGCCCTGGCGCTGCGGTTCCGGACCGCCCTGGCACTGGGCCGGCTGCGGCTGGGGGCCACCGATATCTCACCGGAGGCGCTGGAGCTCGCCTCGGAGAACCTGGCTGCCCACGGCGTTGCCGGGTTCGTCAGCCTGGGCCTGGGCGACCTGCTCGACGTCTCCGTGCTGCCCGCGCCCCAGCAGCCGGACCTGCTGGTGGCGAACCTGCCCTACGTTCCCAGCGACGAGGTGGCGGCGGGCACCGGCAGCCTGCGCTTCGAGCCTGCGCTCGCGCTGGACGGCGGTGCTGATGGACTGGACCTGGTGAACAGGCTGCTGGTGGAGCTGCCGTTCCGCCTGGCGCCCGGCGGCGTGGCGCTCCTGGAGATCGGGCACGGCCAGGCGGACGGAGTGCGTGAAGCGGCGGAGGCGTTGCCGATCCCCGTCCGGGTCAGCAGCCTGCCGGACCTGGCCGGGATCCAGCGCGTGGTCCGGATCGAGCGCGCGTGACGGAGAAGCTGCCCGCCACGACCGATGGAATCGCGGCGGCGGCGGCGATCCTGGCCGAGGGCGGGTTGGTGGCATTCCCGACCGACACCGTGTATGGGCTGGGCTGCGCGGTCTCTCGGCCGGACGCCATCGAATCCATCTATGCCATCAAGCGGCGGCCGCGGGAGAAGCGCGTTGCCATCCTCCTCGGTGGCCTGCGGGACGTGGATGCCGAGACATGGGTCGTGGATGGCCGCGCCACTGCCCTGGCGGATCGATTCTGGCCAGGTGCGCTCAGCATCGTGCTGCCCTCACGGATCGACACCGATCTGACGCAGTCCTTCCGGGCGCCGGACCACCCGGTGGCCATGGGCCTGCTCGAGACCGCCGGGCCGATGTACGTCACCAGCGCGAACGTCAGCGATGAGCCGGACACGCTCGATGCGGATGACGTGCTGATTGCGTTCGCGACCCAGCCCGATGGCCTGGCCGCCGTGGTCGATGGCGACCGGGTTCCCGGCGGGACGCCGTCCACCGTGCTCGACCTCAGCGTTACGCCCGCCCGAATCCTGCGACCCGGTCCGGTGACCGAGGCCATGCTGGCCGAGGTCGTGGAGCTGGCTCCGGCACCGATAGACTGACGCGGATGCGCGTCGCCATCGGCTCCGACCACGCCGGGTTTTCGCTCAAGGGAGAGCTGTGCAGCCTGCTCGACGAGATGCGGGTCGAGTACCGCGACTTCGGCACCTTCAGCGACGAGCCAGTCGACTACCCCGACTTCATCGCGCCGGTGGCGCGTGCGGTGGCCCGTGGCGATTTCGAGTTTGGAATCGTGATCGGCGGCAGCGGTACCGGCGAGGCGATCGTGGCCAACAAGGTCCGGGGCATCCGCTGCGTACAGGCCACCAACCCGGTCGTGGCGCGCCTCGCGCGCGAGCACAACGACGCCAACGTCATCTCGTTCGGGGCGCGGATCGTCGGGACCGAGGTGGCGCGTGCGTGCGTGCGCGAGTTCCTGGCCGCCACTTTCCAGGGTGGACGTCACGTGCCGCGGGTGGAGAAGATCGCCCGCATCGAGGCCGAGGAGGCGGGTCGCTAGGCACATGGCCCTGGCGCTCGACGACCGCGAGCGTTCGATGCTGGCCGGCGACCACGGCGAGGGCTTCGCCCTGGCGGCCCGCCTGGTGGTCCGGGCGGCGGAGGTGCTCGGCGCGGAGCGACTGATCCCGATCACCCGGGCGCACGTCGATTCGTGCCTCTACCACGGCGAGGCGACCATCGACTTCGTGCAGCGCCTGGTTGACGGCGAGGCGCGGGTGGCCGTCCCCACCACGCTGAACGTCGGCACGCTGGACCTTCTCCACCCCGAGCTGTGGCGCGGCTCTC
>DATBRW010000115.1:0-24263 GCA_036560125.1 Candidatus Limnocylindria bacterium | reverse complement strand
AGGAGCCGATCGACGACCCGTTCCTGCCCGACGATGACTCGGCTCAGCTCGTGACGGACCTGGGCGAGGCGAGTCGTGGAAATGTCGATGCTCACGGTCATGCTCCTGCGCCGCCGGTGTCGCCATCGGGGGCGAATGGCTCAGGTATCCCGTTCGGATCCAGCCCCTGCAACAGCTCGTCGAGGAACTGCCGCATCAGCTGGTCCATGGCGTCGGCGCTCGGATCATTCGCACCGTCCGGCGGGGGCGTCGCCTCCGGACTCGGTGAGGTTTCCGGTGCGGGCGGAGCCGGCGCGTCCGGGGCAAGCTCACGCTGCAGCTCGTCGAGCAGCTGGCGGAGAAGCTGGTCGGCCAGCTCCGAACCGCCTGAGCCGCCTGGCGGCTGCGCTCCGTCGGGTCCGAGTCCGAACAGGTCGCCCAGGCCGCCCAGGCCGTCAGGCCCGAGGAACTGGTCGAACAGCCCACCCAGCGGGTCCATGCTGTCGGCTGGGTTGTTGTCTTCCGGCTTCCACGTGCCGTCCTTGACCTTGTCGAGGATCTGGCGGGCCTGGTCGATCGGCACCGCGAAGCCGACGCCGTCGCTGCCGCCCGAGGCGCTCGCGATCGCGGTGTTGATGCCGATCGCGCGACCCTCCCGGTCGATCAGCGGACCGCCGGAGTTGCCCGAGTTGATCGCGGCGTCGGTCTGGATCAGGTCGTGCAGCTCGCCCATCGGCGTCGGGACCGTCCGGCCGAGTGCGCTCACGATGCCGGTGGTGACCGTCTGGCTCAGGCCGAACGGGCTCCCGATGGCGATCGTCATCTCGCCCACCTGCACGTCGGCGAGGGCGCCGAGGGCGAGCGGCTTCAGATCGGACGCCGCACTCTCATCGGCCCGGATGACGGCGGTATCGATGGATTTGTCCACCGCAACCACGGCGCCGGAGATGCTGGTGCCGTCCTGGAGCCGCAGGGTGACCGTGTCCGACTGGCCGACGACATGGGAGGCGGTGAGGATCAGGCCACCATCGGCCGCCACGAAGCCCGTGCCGATCGCGCCACCGGCCTCAATCTGCACGACCGATGGAAGCAGCTGTGCGATCGTGTCGGCGAGCTGCTCATCGCTGAGCGGGGCAACCGCGGCCCCCTTGTCCGCGCTGCCCGCACCACCCGCCTTGACGGGCGGCGCCAGAAGCGCCACGAGCTGGTTGCCGGCGGTCAGCGCCCCGGTGCCAACAAGCAGGATGGCGCCGACCAGGAGGGCCGTGCCGACGATGAAGCGGCGTCCGGGCCGCCTCGAGCGGCGGGCGGCGGGCATCGGGGATGCGCCAACGCCGGCGGCCGCGGTCGCGAGCGGAGCGGCGGCGGGCCACACGAGTGGTGGTGTCGCTGGCAGGTCGCGCCAGCTCTTGTGCTGGCGATCGTCGCCGGCGAAGGGATCGTCCACGGGAGCGGCCTCCGGATCGGTACGTTTCGAACGCAGGTCGGACACACGCCGGTGCGACCAGTGATCCGGAGGCTAGGGAACGACCGATAACGTTGGCGTTCGCGCCGTGTAAGTGCGACCTAAAGTCCGCTCAGGAGGCCGCGCCCACCGCCCATAGCGGATCGGCCATCGTTCGGAGCTCGGCCGCCGTGACCGCGGTCGCATCGGCAGCCCGATCGGGCAGCCACACCACGAAACTGGCTCCCTGCCCGGGAATCGAGGCCACGCTGACCGTGCCGCCATGTGCCTCGGCGATCTGGCGAACGAGCGCCAGCCCCAGGCCCTGCCCCTCGCCTTCCGCGGTCGGTGCGCCGTCACGCCAGGCGCGGCGGAAGACGAGGGCCTGATCGTCGGGGGCGATTCCGCGTCCGAGGTCGCGCACTCCCAACCACAGCCATCCCCCGGCGCGTCCCGCGCGGCAATGGACCGCCGACCCGGATGGAGCCACATGGAGCGCATTGGAGACAAGGTTCGCCTGCGCTCGCTTCAGCGCAGACCTGTCCCCGTCGGCAAGCAGACCGGACGGGGCGAGCCACGAAAGCTGGACGCCACGGGTCGATGCCTCCGCGTCGTACTCCTGGGCGACCTCCGCCACCACCTCGGCCAGATCGACGGGAGCTCGTCGGTCGGGCTGAGCGCTCGTCCGGGCGAGCGCCATGAGCGCGTCGACCGTCGTCGACATCCGATCGGCCGTCCGACGAGCCACCTCGGCAGCACGACGCAGGCCCTCCGCATCCTCGGGCTCCGAGAGCGCGACATCAAGGTTGGTCCGGATGACCGCCAGCGGGTTGCGCAGCTCGTGGGAGGCGTCCTCGATGAAGCGGCGCTGGGTCCGCACACCCTGATCGAGCCGGTCGAGCATCGCGTCGAACGTGTCGGCCAGGTCCCGCAACTCGTCAGGTGGACCGCCGAGATGGATCCGCCGCGAGAGATCGGTCGCCTCGATCTCCCGCGCCACGCCAGCGATCGTGCCCACGGGCCGCACGACGCGGCCTGCGACAGCCCAGCCGATGGCAAGGCCAACCGGCACCAACAGGACGAGCGCCACCAACGAAAGCGTGCGAACTTGCTGGAGCGTCTGCTCGCGGACGGCCTGTTCCACCTGCAGCAGCGCATCGGTCGCCCCGGCGCCGCCGCTTCCCTGGAGCTCGGCGATGCTCATGTCCAGGATTCGCAGCAGCTCATCTTCGACTGTCGTCGGCTGCGATTCCGGGATCGTCGCGACAACCTTGTCCAGGGCCAGGTTCATACCCAGCACGAGCACGCCAGCCGTCACGATCAGGGCTGTGGTCACCAGCAACGCAAGCCGGAAGCGCACCGATCGCACGGATGCGCCGAAACGTCTGAGCGGCGGCTGACTCACGCCCCGGCCTCCGCGAGGCGATAGCCCACCCCCACCACTGTCTCGATGGGCTGCTCGGAGCCCGCCTCGGCAAGCTTGCGGCGAAGGTTGCTGACCGTGACGCGGACCGTGTTCGTGAACGGGTCGGCGCGATCGTCCCACACGTGCTCGAGCAGGCGCTCCGGCGTCAGGACCTCGCTTGGATGAAGCATGAAATACCGGAGGAGCGCGAACTCCTTGGGCGTCAGGTCGAGGCGTCGGTCGTTGCGATGAGCCTCGTGCCGCGCGGCGTCCAGCATGAGGTCTCCCTGCCGGATCGTCGCCCCGCCATTGATCGTCGGGCGGCGGGCAAGAGCGCGAACGCGTGCCGCCAGCTCTGCGAAGCTGAAGGGCTTGACCAGGTAGTCATCGGCTCCGTCGTCCAAGCCTCCCACTCGGTCGTCCAGACCGTCCCGGGCAGTGAGCATCAGGACGCGCGGTGAGGTTGCGCCCGGCAGCATCCACTCGCCGGCTCGGAGCTTGCGGCAGATTTCGCGACCGTCTGCGTCGGGCAGGCCGAGATCCAGGCACACCACGTCGTACGGTGCGTCCTCGAGGCGCTCGCGCGCCTCGGCGGCATTTGCGGCCGTGTCGATCGCATAGCCCTCGCGGCGCAGTCCCGTGGCAAGAGCAGTGGCGAGGTCGAGCTCGTCCTCGACGATCAGCAGTCGCATGGCCGCGCAGGATAGCGTGGTCTCGCGAAGTCGTCAGAAACGGCCTCAGGCGACTCGTGCATCACCCAATGAAGGAAGTGGAGCCGAAGGTGGGATTCGAACCCACGACCGACGGTTTACGAAACCGTTGCTCTACCCCTGAGCTACTTCGGCCCGATGACGCCGCTGGGCGGACGGCAGAGGAGGCCGGATTCTACCAGCGCCCCCAGCCGGCCACCAACGTGACCATCAGTCCTGCAGGTGTTGCTGGGCGAATTGCCGCATCTTCTCGATGTCCGGGATCAGGACATAGCCCCGTCCGTCGCCGAAGTCACCCTCGTCGGTGATGAAGCCGTCATCGGGGTTCAGCACCTGCTCGGTGATGTCCGCGTCCTGCGCCCGCCGAGCGAGCTCGACGAAGGTCGGCATGTCGGACAGCGATAGATCGGTGTCGAACGAGTGCAGGGCATCCAGCAGCTGCCGAATGTCGACATCGGTCTCCGGATCAACCAGCTTCTGCACGATCTGGAGCAGCACCTCCTGCTGGCGGGCGGCACGCGCGTAGTCCGTGTCCAGGCGGGTGCGCACGTAGCCGTTTGCCTTCTTCCCGTTGATCTGTTGGCGGCCCGGGTCCATGTGCAGTTCGAGGTGGGCATCCTCCAGCGGCGCATGCGGGTTCACCGTCACCCCGCCGACGGCGTTGACCATGTCGCTCAGGTCGCCCATGTCGATCGTCACGTAGGCGTCGATCGGCACCTGCAGCAGCTCGCTGATGGCGTCCCGCATGCCGTCCACCCCCTGCGCGGCGTAGATCCCGTTCAGCTTGGCCTCCCAGGTCGTGCCGTCCGGCAGCGGGACGTTGGTCATGTCGCGCGGGATGCCGATCAGCGTCACCTCGGACTGATCGGCGTTGATGCTAGCCAGCATGATCGAGTCGCTGTTGACGCCCTTGTTGTTCGCTCGCCGGCCCTCGTTGCTGTCCAGGCCTAACAGCAGGACGGTGAGCCGATTGCTCAGCAGATCCGGGTTGAGCGTCGCGGTTGGGCTCGGCTCCGGGCTGGAGCTCGGCGACGACGTCGGTGACACCAGGCCAACTTCATCGGACGGCTGCAGCAGGACCAGTCCCACGATGGCGGCGATCACGCCCAGAGTGATGACACCGCCGACGATCCACTTATTGGGGCCCGATTTCTTGTCGGGGCCCGATGACGCGGCCGGACCCGCGGGAGTCGCCTGGGGGCCCGTCATGCGAGCCCTCTCACGGCGATTGGCGTTCCAGCGGTTGCTCTGGCGGCATCCAGCCGTGGATCAGCTGGTCGTGGTAGCGGTTCGGCTCCGGGTCGCCGGGACGCGTGCGCGGAATCGGCGCCATCGGTGCCTTGCCGCGCGAGGCGAGCACGTAGTAGGCGCAGACATCGGTCAGTGGACAGAGCCCACAGATGGGGCGTGGGGCTCGACAGGTATCGCGCCCATGGCGAATCAGCTCGACGTGAAATGGGTACATCTCCTCGGGGTGCAGCACCTCCTCCAGCAGATCATGGGCTCGATCCAACGGGGTGCGCGGAGGCAGCATACCCATCCTGGTCGCGACGCGGTGGACGTGGGTATCGACCGGCACCGCCGGTCGTCCGAAGCCGAAGAGCAGGATGATCGAGGCCGTCTTGCGGCCGACGCCGGGCAGCGACACCAGCCAGTCGCGCGCCTCAGCCAGCGGCTGGGTCCCCAGGAACGCGAGGTCCCAGCTGCCTCCGGTGGCAGCGTGCACCTCCGCCAGGACGTGCAGGATGCGACCCGACTTGGTTGGCGCCAGGCCGCCCGGCCGGATCACGTCCTCCAGCTCATCACGCGGCGTGGCCAGCACCTCGTCCCAGGAGGCGTAGCGCGCCCGCAGCGCGGTGAAGGCCCGGAACGAGTTCACGTCCGCGGTGTTCTGCGACAGGATGGTGAGCACCAGCTCACTCACGGCATCCAGCCGCGGCCCCGCCCACTGCGGGTGGTCGTATCGGTCACCCAGCCGCTCGAGCGCCACCTCGGCCAGGGCGCGACGCTTGCGCCGGTCGGCGGCCAGCTTCCGTGGGCTCGGACCGCGCCGCTTGCGCTTGGCCTTGGTCGCCACCGCTCAGGCGCTCGGCTCGGCCAGCAGCAGCCCAACCTGGAGGGTGTGCGCCACCCGCTCGGCCGCGTTGGCCAGCAATCGCTCGGTGTCGCGCATCGAGGCGGCCAGGCGCATCGGCCGGTCGGCGATGGGCTGCACGACCGCGAACGCTCCGGACGCATCCAGCGCGGCAGCGCCCGGCCCGAGTCCGCCGCATAGGAGGATGACCGGCGTGCCGTTGCCGCGCGCCAGGGCCGCCACGCCCATGGCCGCCTTGCCGGACAGCGTCTGCTCGTCGGCCTGCCCTTCTCCGGTGATGACGAGGTCGGCAGCGGCCAGCAGGTCTGCCAGTCCAACGGCGTCGGCCACCACCTCCACACCCGGCCGGATGACGGCGTTCGTGAAGCCGAGCAGGGCCGCGGTCGTACCGCCGGCCGCTCCCGCGCCAGGTTGCTCGGCGACCGAGCGCCCGGTCGCCTGCTCGACGGCTCGGCCCCAGTGCAGCAGCGCACGATCCAGCTCCTGGACCGCCCATTCGTCGCAGCCCTTCTGCGGGCCGTAGGTCGCCGCCGCACCGGCCGGTCCGCACAGGGTGTTGGTCACGTCGCTGGCGACCGTCATGGCGACCTCGCCCAGCCGCGGGTCAAGGCCGCTCACGTCGATCCGCGCCAGGCGGGCGAGCGCTGCACCGCCCGGCGGCAGCTCCGCGCCGGACTCGTCCAGCAGCCGCGCACCCAGCGCGACCAGCATGCCGCTGCCGCCGTCGGTAGTGGCGCTGCCCCCCAGCCCCAGCGTGATTGAGCGTGCCCCGGCGTCGAGCGCGGCCCGCAGCAGGTCACCCGTCCCGCGGCTGGACGCGATGCGAGCGTTGGCCGGCGTTCGTTCCTCCACGGCCAGGCGGGCCAGGCCGCTGGCGGTGGCCATTTCCACGAACGCCGCCTCGCCCCCATCGATCAGCAGCCAGTCGGCGTCGACCGGCCGGCCCAGCGCATCTACCGTGGGCGTGCTGCGCCGCTCGGCCCGCTCGCCCAGCGCCACGCAGAGCGCCTCCAGCGTCCCCTCGCCGCCATCGGCCATCGGCGCCAGGTCCAGCGCGTCGGAAGGCCGTGCCCGAGCCCAACCGGCCGCGATCGCATCGGCCACGCCGGGGGAGGCGAGCGCCCCACCGAACGAGTCCGGCGCGACCACGACCCGCAGCGGGCGGTCGCTCACTTCGCCTTGAGCGCCCTGCGCCGCTCCTGGTAGGCGGGGATGGTCTTGATGGGAGGGCGTAGCTCGTCGCCGATCTCGCGCACCTCCAGGTTGAATCGGTCCTTGTCCTGGATGATCAGCTTCATGCCACGACCGACCTCGGTCAGCAGCTCCAGCCGGTGGCGCTCCTCCAGCTTGCGGATGGCGCCCTGCAGGATCACGTAGGACATCTGCGACAGGTTGCCCAGCGGCTGGTTGCGGTGGATCCGCCGCTCCAGGTCCACCTGCCCGATGGCGGAGATGCCCATCGCCTCCAGGATGTCGATCAGCAGCCCGATCTCGACGCTGTAGCCGGTATAGAACGGGACCGATTCCAGCAACGCCCGGCGTCCGGCGTACTCGCCGGCCAGCGGCTGGATGATGCCCGACAGCTCCGGGAAGAAGAGGTTGATCAGCGGCCGTGCCATCAGCTCGGTCACCCGGCCGCCGCCCTCGGACAGGAGCTTGTCGCCCTCGCGAATCGGCCGCTGGTAGAAGCCCTTGACGTACTGGATCCGTGACTCGCGCAGCAGCGGGCCTAAGAGGCCGTACACGAACCGCGGCTGGATGTTGCTGATGTCGGTATCGATCCAGGTGACGATGTCGCCGTCAAGCACATGCAGGCTCTTCCACAGGGCCTCGCCCTTGCCGATGTGGCTGCCCACCTCCGGCAGGATGTCGGTGTGCTGGAAGACCGGCACGCCAAGCTCCGTGGCGATCTCAGCCGTGCGATCTCCTGAATTCGAGTCGATCACGACCAGCTGATCGATCAGCGGCATGCGCTCCATCAACGCCGTGCGGATGCGCTTGATGACCAGGCCAATGGTCTTCTCCTCGTTCAGCGCCGGCAGCCCCACGCTGAGCGTCAGCCCCTGCTTCTCCTTGAGCTCGACCAACCGCGCGATGTCGCGGAACTCCGATGCATGGAAGGTGTTCTCGGCGAACCAGCGGTCGACCACCGTCGGCAGCGAGCGGCTGTGCTCGACGTACGCGTCGGCAGCGGCCAGCGTCCCCTCCGCCGAACGAAGCTCTTCGAACGTCGCCAGGCCCACGGCCTGCTTCGTCTTGACCACGATCACGGTCGGCTTGGCCTTGGAGGCCACCGTGTCCGCGACGGTGCCGAACAGGAAGCGGCCGTCCGGCGCAGCGTTTGACGGTTGGGCCGATGCGCCCATCACCACCAGGCCGTGGTTCGCCGCTTCGCGGATGATGGCCGTCCGGACCGATGTCGCCTCGCGCAGGAGGCCGCGCACCCGTCGCGTGCCGCCGTGCTCGCGCACGAAGAGGTCGAGCGCCGCCTGCTCTCGCTGCAGCGCGCGCTCGCCGGTCCCCTTCGGCACCACATGCAGCACCACCACCTGTGCCCCGAAGCGCTTGCCCAGGTCGCGGGCCAGGCGCATCGCCAGCTCGGCGTGCGGCCCGCCGCGGACCGGCACCAGGATCGAGCGCACATCATCCACGCCGCGCTGCTTGACCACCGCGATGTCGCACGGCGATTCGCGCACCACCGCGTCGATCGTCGGCGAGAAGACCGCCGGCCCATCGCGCCGCGCACCGCGCGCCGCCTCCGCCTTGGCGGCTGCGGCGGCCGACGGCGGGCCACCCCAGCCAAAGATGACCAGGTCCGTGCCTTCCTCCCCGACCGCCTCGATCACTCCATCGGCGGCCCGCCGGCTGATCCGAACCATGGTCCGGATCTCGACGCGCTCCTCGTCACCGAAATCCAGCACCCGCTGCAGCAGGCGGCGCGCGGTGCGTGCCTGGTTGGCGCCCTGCGAGAGGGAGACGCCCTCCGGCACTTCCACGATGCCGAGCGCCGTGATCTCGGTGGCGCGGCCGTTGCTGACGCCTGAGCCGATGCGCACCAGGTCGCGCGCCGTGCGCGGGTTGGCGAGCGGCAGCAGGATGCGGTACGGCGCGCGGCGGCGGGGCGGCATCAGGGTTCCACGGAGGCCGCGGCCCGCATCTCCCGCCAGCGCGTCACCAGGTAGGGCTTGAGCTCCTCGAACTCGCGGGCCTGCGCGTCGATGACGCGCTCGGCCTGGTCGGTGGTCATCTCCAGCGTCTCGGCGATGAACCCCGCGGTCCGCCCGAAGTAGAGCGGGGTCAGGGCGGCCAGCAGCTGCTCGCGATCCGCGCCGGGGCGGTTGAAGGCGACGAGGGTGTCGTACAGGCAGCGGATCCAGAGCTCGGCCGGGAAGTGGAAGCTGGCCGGATCCTCCGGCACCTCCAGCGCCATGACCCGCTCCAGCTGCTCATCGGCGAGCATCCCGACCCAGGCCTGGCGCTGGGCCAGCCGCGCGCTCTCGAAGTTGTCGACAAGCTTGGCGTGGTTGACCTCGATCGTCTCCGGTGCGATCACGCGTTCGAAGCCGTACTCGGGAATGGCGTGCGACCCGCGCACGCGGAGCCATCGGTCCTCGTAGACCCCGGCCATCCGGAACAGGGTGCCGACCACCTGCCGGAACATCGGTCCCAGATCGGAGGCGGGGTCCTTGGCGTCGTGGATCTTGGCGCCCAGGCGGGCCTGGCAGACGGCGAAGCCCTCGTTGATGGCCGAGTGGGTCATCCAGATGTCGATCCCGAAGCGCGCGGTCAGCTCGTCGAAGGTCGGCAGCTCCAGGTAGCGCTGCACCAGGTCGCCCGATACCGCGAACTCGCCACCGATGGGCTGCCGGATGCGCGCCCCGTACAGGGCGCGCGTGAGCGGATAGGCGATGGCGTTGGTGATGGTGCCGTCGTACTTGTACCGGGCGTAGAGCGGCGCCACGAAGTCATATCCGCCCTTGAGGATCGGCCCGGCCAGGAGCTCGATCCATTCCGGCGCGATGCTGCGCAGGTCGGAGTCGACCATGACAAAGGCCTTGACCTTCAGCTCCCGCGCCACCTCGAACAGGGCGCGCACCGCGGTGCCCTTCCCGCTGATGCCCTGGTAGGTGAAGCTGATCCGCTGCAGCTTGTGGCGCGGGCTGACCAGGATCACCTTCTCGATGTAGTCGGGGCTCTCGGTGCTGATCGCCACCCGCGGCGTGCCGTCCGGGGAGCCGCCGTCGCTGTTCACCAGGATCGGCTTGAGGTCCGGGAAGTACTGGACCATGCCGGCCGTCGCAGCACGAACGACGTAGCCGATGGTCTCCGCGTTGCCGAAGCTCGGGATGCCCACCATCAGGTCGGCGTCCCCCACGCGGCGAACCTCGCTCAGCCCGGTCTCGTCGAGCGCCGACTCCGGCGGTGCGGTCGGGTTGGACGTCAGGACAGGCCTCCTGGGGCGGTCGTCGTCACAGTGCTCGCTCGGGTGCTCAAGCGTAGCACGCGGCCCGATCCGATCCGGCCCGTACCAGCGGCGGAAACGAGGCTAGGGCTCGTCCCGCTCCTGATCCTTGGTCGGCGGGTCCAGGCGCGGGTTGCCGTCGTCCTCGATGTGCAGCTGCTTCTTGCCGCGGGACGGCCAGAACAGCCGCGTAACCGGATTGGGCCCACGGTTTTCTGCCGTGGAGAGGAGCAGCCACTCCTCGGACATCACGCCGGGGGAGTAGCGCGAGTTCACGTGCTTGGCCACGTACCGGTCGAAGCCGGCCGAGCGCCAGGCGATCAACCAGTTGTGGATGGGCACCCGCACCGCCGGGCTGACCCGTACGCGGACGTTCTCATCGACCACCGACGCCAGCAGACGTCGGCGCTCCATGAACGGGACGTCGTGCAGCTGCTGCCCGTCCAGCTCCACCAGGTCGATTGCCACGAACGCCCGCCGCGGCTCGTTCTCGATTGGATCGGGCAGCTCCTCGGTGAGCCCTTCCTCGGCGATCGCATCGGCGAGGTGCTGCGCGGCACTGCCCGCGCCGACGAACGGCATATTGGTCCAGATCCCGTCGATCAGCGCTTCATCGGCGTCGATCGACGGTTCCAGCACTTCGGCCGCCTCGGCGGCCACCTCATCGTTGGCAGCGTCGCCGCGCTGGTCGGTGACGGTCACCCGCCCATTCCGCAGGCGCGCCATGACGCGATCGCCGCGCCACGCAGGCTCGAACATCCACTCGATGCTGTGGACTACGGCGTCGGACGGGGTCGCGAGCTGGGGCAGATCCTTCTGGTCGGTGCCCGTCATCGTGCGTCTAAGGTACCGCCGGCCACGAGCATCGGTTCACCCTCCGCTCAGCCGTAGAGGTTGAGCTGGCCCTCTTCGACCTCGGCGCCGACCTCGGCGCGGATCTGCTCCCAGGCGTCCAGGTCCCACTCGCCGACGAAGGTGATGGCGGTCCCCTCCTTGCCGGCGCGCCCGGTCCGTCCGATGCGGTGGATGTAGGTGTCCGCATCCTCCGGGATGTCGTAGCTGAGGACGTAGGGCAGGTCGGTGATGTCCAGGCCGCGGCTGGCGACGTTGGTGGCCACCAGGAACTGGATCTTGCCGGCCTTGAAGTCGGCCAGGGTCCGGGTCCGGTCGCGCTGGCTCATGCCGCCGTGCAGGGCAGCGACGTTCTTGCCGCGCCGCTTCAGGGTGAGGGCCAGCTTGTCGACGCCGATCTGGGTATGGCGGAAGACGAGCAGACGGTCGAAGCCGAACGCATCGGTCAGCTCCACGAGGGCTCGGACCTTGTCCTGCTCGGCCACGAAGTACACGAGCTGGCGCGTGGTGTCGACCGTGCGGTTCTCGGGTCGCACCACGATGTGCTCCGCCTTGCGATCCATGAACCGATCGCAGATGCGCAGGATGGCGTAGGGCATGGTGGCGCTGAAGAGGGCCGTCTGCCGGCTGCGCGGGCATCGCGACAGGATGGTCTCGACGTCGACGATGAAGCCCATGTCCAGCATGCGGTCGGCCTCGTCCAGGATCACGGTGTTGACCCGGTCCAGCCGCAGCTCCCCGCGACGGATCAGGTCCAGCACCCGTCCCGGCGTGCCAACCACCACCGGCGTCCCCTTCTTGAGGGCGGTGATCTGGCGCTCCATGCTCGAGCCGCCGTAGATGGCCACTGCGCCGACGTTGCGGAAGACGCCGATGCGGCGGATCTCCTCGGTCACCTGGACGCACAGCTCGCGGGTCGGCGTCAGCACCAGCGCCTGCACGTGCTTGCCCGATGGGTCGACCTTTTCGACGATGGGAATGCCGAAGGCCGCGGTCTTGCCGGTCCCCGTCTGCGCTTGCCCGATGAGGTCGCGGCCGGCGCGCAATGGACCAATGGCGCGCGCCTGGACCTCCGTTGGCGCCAGGAAACCCATCTTCTCGATGGCGCGGGCGATGGTTGGCGGGAGCTCGATTTCGCCGAAGCGGTAAGTCTTCTGGGCGGCCAGGACGGCAGCCAGCAGCGGCGAGTCCTCGGCGGGTGCGAGCGGTTCGGAAGGGGCGGCGCCGTTCTCGGCGCGCGCGGGGCGGGTGGATGTGCGTCGGCGCGGGCGCGCCGGGCGAGCGTCAGTTTCTGGCAAACATGTCCTCGTTTCTATCAGGATCGTATCACGGGACTCGCCGCCTTGACACCGTATTGATACTCTGTCTCACATGGAAGCCACGGCGATCCTGGTGTCGGTGGGCGCCTTCATGTCCGCCCTGTTCGGCGGCATCGTGGCCGCTCGGGCGACGCGCTCAGTGGGCGCGATCATCGCCGTCGGTGCCGGCATCCGGATCGGTGCCGCCTTTTTCGACCTCATCCCCGAATCGGTCGAGCTGCTCGGCTCGCTGGATCGGGCCATGGTCTGCACCGCCATCGGCTTCCTGGCCTTCTACGCCGTGGAGAAGATGACGACCCTCCACGTTGGGCACGAGACGGCCACCGAGATGGATCACGCCGCGCCGAACCACCGTCACGTCGGGATCATCGGCGCCACCGGCATGAGCATCCACTCCTTCTTGGACGGTGTCGCGCTGGCCGCCGGCCTGCAGGTCGGCGGCGGGCTGGGCCTGGTGATCGCGGCCGTGGTGATCGTCCATCGCTTCAGCGACGGGATCGGCATCGTCAGCTTCATGCTGGCCAGCCACACGCCCATGCGCGAGACGTACCGATGGGTGGCGATCGTGGCGGTCGCGCCGGTGCTGGGCGTGCTGCTGGGGCTGCTGATATCCGTCCCGGACGAGGTGCTGGGCTCGATGCTTGGCGTCTTCGCCGGCTTCTTCCTGTACATCGGCGCCGCCGAGCTGCTGCCGGAGGCGCACCGGTCGGATCGATCCCGCTGGGTGGCGCTCTGGACCTTCGCTGGCGTGGTGGCGATCTACCTCTTCTCCATCTGGGCCGGCGTGGTGGGTGTGGCGGTGTGATGCACTCCGATCGCCTGCCCGCCACCCGCGATCGGCTGCGCGCCGCCGGTCAGCGCGTGACACCGCAGCGTCTGCTTGTGGCCGAGGCGCTGGCCTCCGCCGGCCGGCAGCTGACCGCACAGGAGCTGTGGCTACGCGTGCGCCGGCGCAGCCCGCGGATCGGTCGCGCCACCGTGTTCCGCACCGTCGAGGCGCTGGTCGGCGCCGGGGTGGCCCGACGGCTGGAGCTGCCGAACCATGCTTCCGGCTATATCGCCTGCCAGCCCGAGCACCATCACCATCTGGCCTGCAGCCGCTGCGGGCGGGTGGAGGAGATCGGCGAGAGCTACGTGGCGGCGGTTGCGCAGCGGGTCGCGAGCGAGACCGGCTTCGTCATCGACGACGCGCGGCTGGACTTCTACGGGCGTTGCGCCAACTGCGCCAACGAGGATGTCGCGGCGAGCTGAGTCCGTCCCTCAGCCGGCAGACAGGCGCACGGACGCTGCCGCCGCGCCGTTGGCGGGAAGCTCGTTCGCCCGTCCCGCCTCCGACTCATCGCCCGCTGCGACCACGGCCGCCCGGGCCATGGCGCCATCGGTGGCGGCGGACCGGCCGTAGCCGTTGGGATGGGCCACTCGCCAGGCCCACGCATCGGTCAGCATCTCGTCCAGCTTGCTGTGCTGCGGCTGCCAGCCCAGCTCACGCCGTGCCCGACGCGATGAGGCAACCAGCACCGGCGGATCGCCGCTGCGTCGCTTCAGCACGCGGGCCGGGATGGCGCGGCCGGTTACTTTGCGGGCCGCCTCGACGACCTCGCGCACGCTGAAGCCGGCGGCCGAGCCCAGGTTGTAGACCTCCAGCGAGGGATCGCCCTCGCCGGTCGCCTCGAGGGCCAGCATGTGAGCGGCGGCCAGGTCCTTGACATGCACGAAGTCGCGGATGCAGGTGCCATCGGGCGTCGGGTAGTCCTGGCCGAAGATCTGGACATGGCTGGCCTCGCCGGCCGCCACGCGCAGGACCACCGGGATGAGGTGTGTCTCCGGCACGTGGTCCTCGCCGTTGCGCTTGGTGGCGCCGGCCACGTTGAAGTAGCGCAGGCTGATCGCCCGGAAGTCGTGGCTGGCGGCGAACCAGCGCATGGCGCCCTCGAAGGCGAGCTTGGTGGCGCCGTAGGGGTTGATCGGCTCGGTGCGGTCGGCCTCGGCGATCGGGACGCGGCGCGGCTCGCCGTACACCGCGGCGGTCGAGGAGTAGACGATCCGATTCACCCCGGCGGCGCGCATGGCCTCCAGCATCGAAACCCCGCCGGTGACGTTATGGCGGTAGTAGAGCGCCGGGTCGACCATGCTCTCGCCGACCAGCGACTTGGCGGCGCAGTGCAGGACGGCGTCGATCCGCTCGTCGCGCAGCAGGTTCTCCAGGCGCGTTCGGTCCTGGACCGAGCCACGCACCAAGCGGGCGGGCTTGATCACCGAGGCGCCGTGGCCGGTCGACAGGTCGTCGTAGACGACGACCTGGTGGCCAGCCGCCAGGAACCCCTCCACGCTGGTGGATCCCACGTAGCCGGCTCCCCCGGCGACAAGGATGCGCACCCGAACTCCTCCTCCGTAACGCCGGGTCAGCTCGCGCGGGAGACGACCGCGCGCGAGCGTTGAGACTGTGGTTGGACCGATGGCTGCTCGGTTCCCGGATCCGCGGCGGCGAACAGGTCCTGGGCGGCGTCGGCCAGCTCCGGGGTCAATTCCGCCGAGACCAGACTGGCGCCCGCCGAGACGGCCGATCGCACATCGGCCAGCGTCCGGAAACGACCGGACGCCTTGACCTGCACCCGCGGCCCCACGCTGTCACGCAGCAGCGCCGCGCGCTGCACGGTGCGCCGGGCCGTCGCCTCACCCCAGGAGGTGACCACGTAGTCGGCGCCGGCACGCTCGGCGATGCGGCAGGCTCGGCTGACCAGGTCATCGCTCATCGGCTCGGCCTCGACGATCACCCCGGCCACGGCCAGTGCCGAGTGAGCCATGTCGACCACGGCCAGCACGTCGTTGTAGACGATCTCGTCGTCCCCGGACAGCATGGCCCCCGCATTCAGGACGCAGTCGATCTGGTTGGCGCCCTGCTCGAGCGCCTTGCTGGCCTCGAAAGCCTTGACCGCCAGGATCTGCGACCCGCTGCCGTAGCCGACGATGGTGCCCAGCCGCATCCGCTCCCGCCCCAGCGCGCGCTTGGCCGCCTTGACCAGCCACGGGTTGACGGTGACCGCCGCGCAGTCGTGCTCAACGGCGAGTGCCACGGCGGCATCCAGCTCCGAGAGCGATGCATTGGCGCGGGTGAGCCGCTGCTCCAGCCGCGCCGCACGGCGCCCAATGGCGGTCAAGGTGCGGAGATCCTCCTTGTGGGCGAAGGTCGGAGGGCTAGGTGGGCACTGCCCCAGGATCGCCGATTGTAGCAGCGGGTCCGTCGTCCACCCCCTCAGAGGGTTCGCCCTCGCCGTCCTGGCGTTGCGCGGAGTCAACAGGCTCCGACTGCCACCCTCGGGCCAGCTTCAGCAGCCGCTCCCTGGTGTTCTGCGACGGGTCGTCCAGGACGGCCTCCAGCAGCCGCCGCAACAGCTCGCCGATCTGCGGTCCCGGCACCGCTCCCAATTCCGCGATCAGGTCGTTCCCGTCGATCGCCAGCTGGCCCTGCTCCAGGGCGTCGGTGGCCAGCACCGCCGCCACCCGCTGACGCAGCTCGGTCATCCCGCCGGTCGCCGGCTCGCGCGCGCCACTGGCCGCGTTGTCAGCGGCGCGCAGAGCGAACAGGTCGTCAATCAGGTCCGCTCCCACTCGCCGCACGAACCGCCGCACGGCGGCATCGGTCCAGTCGGAGGTGTACGCAAACATGTGCTGCCGCACCAGACGCACGATCCAGGCGGCATCCGCGCGGGGCAATCGCAGCCGCCGCAGGACGTCCTCCGCCATCCGGGCGCCCTCGCGATCGTGACCGATGAAGTGGCCGTCGGCCAGGGTCGTTGCCTTGCCCAGGTCGTGCAGCAGGCCTGCCAGGCGCAGGCGCAGCCCGTCGGCGGGGAGGGCATCGACGGTGCGCAGCGAGTGGTCCAGCGCGTCTCCGGGCAGCGCCTTGGCCTGCGGCACGCCCCGCAGCGCCGCCAGCTCGGGCATCAGCACGGCCAGCAACCCCAGGCGTTCCATCAGCGCCAGCGCAGTCGATGGCGGAGCGGCGGGCGGCGAACCGCCCAGCATGCGCAGCAGCTCGTCGCGGACCCGCTCGCCGGAGAGCGATGCCACGTCGGCGGCATGGGCGGCGATCGCCGACTCGGTCGCCGGGTCGAGCAGGAGGCCCAGACGGGTCGCGAAGCGCACCGCGCGCACCATGCGCAGGGCGTCCTCGGCGAAACGTTCCGCCGGATCCCCCACCGCCCGCAGCACGCCGCGCGCCAGGTCGCCGATTCCGTCGTATGGGTCGACCAGCGTTCCGTCGCCCGCGATCGGTTGCGCGGGCCGCCAGGCGATGGCGTTGACGGTGAAGTCGCGGCGCGCCAGGTCATCGGCCAGGGATGTGCCCCAGCGCACGTGCTCTGGCCGGCGGCGATCCAGGTACCGGCCCTCGTGGCGGTAGGTGGTGACCTCCACGTCCGGCTCGCCCCGCACCGTAACCGTCCCGAACCGGTTCTCCCAGCTCGACCCGGGGAACAGGCCAGCGACCTGGTCCGGCGGCCCGGCGGTGGCCACGTCCCAGTCGGTTGGCGTCGCACCGCTGACGAGATCGCGCACGCTGCCGCCGACCAGGGCCGCCTCCAGGCCAGCGTCGGCCAGGCGACTGAGCACGGCCCGCACGGCTGGGGGCAGGTCGATGGTCAGCGGCGCCCCGTCGTGCATCGGTCCGGCGGGCTGCCGGCCAGCCAACGGCTGGGCCTCAGCGCCGCTCGGGAGAGAGGAAGAGGTAGCTGCGCCAGGCGTCGTTGCGCTCGTCGGCCAGGTAGGAGCCGAACAGGTAGCGCACGTCGGCGCGAGGCGCGCGCGGCTCGCGCTGCAGGTACATCCGCGCCTCCGACAGGGTCTTGCTGCCCTTGCGGTGGTTGCAGGTGCGGCAGGCCGCGACCAGGTTCTCCCACTCGTGGCGGCCGCCGCGGTGCTTGGGCACAACGTGGTCGATGGTCAGGTCGCGGCTCATGGCGCCGCAGTACTGGCACGTGTGCCGGTCGCGCGCGAAGACCTCGCGGCGACTCAGCTTCACCCGAGGGCGCGGCCGCTTGATGTGGTACTGGAGGCGAATGACCGATGGCGCCTCGAAGACGCGGGTCGGCGTGTGGATCACCTGGTGGTTGCGCTCGATCAGCTCAGCCTTCTCAGCACCGAGCAGCCGGAACGCCCGCCTGATGTCGCAGACGTTGAGCGGCTCGTAGTTTTGGTTGAGCACGAGCACAGGTGCGTTGATCACGACCACGCCTCCGGGCGGATCATAGCAACGATGGCGGTCTCCGCCCGCGAGCGGCCCAGGTCAGGAGGCGGGGGCTTCCTCAGCTGGTTCGAAGACAAGCACCACGCCATCCTCCATCACCAGGCGGCCCTGGCTGTCGATGGCGAAGCTCTCCACCTCGTTCATCGCCGCCAGAAACGCGGTCTCCGTCAGGCCGGCGGCACCCGAGCATGCCACCCGCGTGGTGCCGAGGGGACCCATGCTGATCGACGAGCCCTCGATGGTCGGGGTGCCCATGAACGTGTTGCAGCCGGCTGAACCGCTGACGTTGCCTGCCTCGTCGAACGCAAGCGTGGGCACCGCGTCGCCCGCTGGCTCGCGCCCGTCGATTTCGACCAGCGTCCACGAGGTTCCATTCAAGCTGGCCGTCGCGTGCGAGCTGGCCGTGCCCGTCCCGGCGCAGGCGGTCAGTGCGACGCCAAGAACGAGGAACGCCATCACGCGCTTCATTGGATGAAGGATAAGGCCCGACGGCCATCGCGATTTTCGTGGGGAAGGCGAGGCACGAGTACAATCGAAGACCATATGACCACCATCGAACGGTCCACCTGGACCACCAAAGTCGGCCTGGCTCGCATGCTGGCGGGCGGCGTGATCATGGACGTCGTGACCGCCGACCAGGCCAAGGTTGCGGAGGAAGCGGGCGCGGTCGCCGTGATGGCTTTGGAGCGCGTGCCTTCGGACATCCGCAAGTACGGCGGCGTGGCGCGCATGAGCGACCCGCGGCTGATCACCGAGATCAAGGAAGCGGTGAGCATCCCGGTCATGGCCAAGTGCCGGATCGGGCACATCGCGGAGGCGCAGATCCTCCAGGCGCTCGAAGTCGACTTCATCGACGAGTCCGAGGTCCTGACGCCCGCCGACGAGGAGCACCACGTCGACAAGCACCAGTTCGACGTGCCGTTCGTGTGCGGCTGCCGCGACCTGGGTGAGGCGCTGCGCCGCATCGGTGAGGGCGCGGCCATGATCCGCACCAAGGGCGAGGCGGGCACCGGCAACATCGTCGAGGCGGTCCGCCACCTGCGCGCCGTGATGAAGGGCATCCGCGAATTGGCGGGCATGCGCGACGACGAGCTGTTCGCCGCCGCCAAGGAGCTGCGGGCGCCACTGGACGTGGTGACCGAGACGGCCCGGCTGGGCGAGCTGCCGGTCCCGAACTTCTCAGCTGGTGGGGTGGCCACCCCCTCCGATGCCAGCCTGATGCGCCAGCTGGGCGCGCAGGCGGTGTTCGTGGGCTCCGGCATCTTCAAGGCGGAAGAGCCCGAGCGCGTGGCCCGCGCGATCGTCATGGCCACCACCCACTACGACAACCCCGAGATCCTGGCCGAGGTGAGCGCCGGCCTGGGTGAGCCGATGCGAGGGCTCGATCTGAACGAGATCCCGGCGGAGGAGCGCCTGGCCGGTCGCGGCTGGTAGCGCACCACGGATAGACCGATGGCGCAGCGGGCGCCGTCCGCGCCCTCCGACCGCGTGATGCCACCGCCGCCACGCCGCATCGGCGTGCTGGCGCTGCAGGGCGCCGTGCGGGAGCACGCTGAGGCGATTCGCGACGTTGGTGCGGAGCCGATACTGGTCCGGCTCCCGGCCGACCTCGAAGGGCTCGATGCCCTGATCCTGCCGGGCGGCGAGTCGACCGCCATGCGCCGGCTGATCGACCGCTACGGCCTGCGCGAGCCGATCCTGGCCATGGCGGGCCGCGGCGCGCCGATGCTCGGCACCTGCGCCGGCATGATCCTGCTGGCCGATCGGCTGACCGATGGCGAGCCTGCCGTGTTCGGCCTCCTGGACGTGGCGGTCGAGCGGAATGCCTACGGTCGCCAGCTGGATTCATTCGAGGCCGATCTGGACATGCCGGCCCTGGGCGATGAGCCGCTGCACGGCGTCTTCATCCGCGCACCGGCCGTCGTCGACGTGGGCGAGGGGGTCGAGGTCCTGGCGCGCGATGACGACGGCCGGCCGATCGCCGTGCGCCAGGGGCGCGTGCTGGCCACTGCCTTCCACCCGGAGCTGACCGCGGACCGGCGGCTCCATCGGCTCCTGCTCGAGCTCATCCCGGAGTGACCACCACCGAGGGGGCCGTGCGGGCGGCCCGCATCACCGACCGGCAGGCCCTGGTGGAGCTCTCGCGGCGGGTCCACACTTCGGCCGACAGCTATCGCCGCTCGCTGGGCGTGCCGGCACCATCGGCCACGCTCCCCCGCATCAGCATGGCGGCCCTCATCCCGTCCTGGCTGCCGCTGCGGCCGGCCTCGCTGCACCTGGTGGCGGAGGCGGACGGAGAGCTGGTCGGCTCGTGCCGGGCCATCGAGGAGCCGCGCCGTGAGGACTGGGCGATCATCGAGCTGGACGCGGCCGAAGGACCGATGGCCACCGAGATCCGCTACGCGTTGCTGCAGGCGCTTATCGAAGAGGCCCCGCTGCGCAACGTGGCGCGCTTCCATGCGGCTTGCTCAGACGTGCCGGAGAACATGGAGCTGTTCGGGCAGCTGGGCTTCATGGCCTATGCCCAGGAGGAGATCTACTACCGCCCGCCGGAGGCAGAGAGCGGCGCTCGCTCCTGGCTGCGCGGCGTGTTCGGGCGCGAGGACAGCAGGGGCAATGGCCACCCGGACCACGAGACCCCGGACGTGACGCTGCAGCCGGCGGGTGCGCCTGATGCGTGGCACCTCTTCGACCTGTGGTCGCATGCCACTCCACCCGCAATCGCGCGCATCGAGGACTACCAGGCGTCCGATTGGGCGTCGGTCGGTCACGAGGGCGTGGTGCCGCGGAGCAGCCTGAATCCACTCCTCCACTTCTCAGGCGTCAACGCCTGGCTCCTGCCGAAGGAGCAGCGCGCCGGCGGGTTCTCCCAGCACGGCAGCTGCCGGGAAGGGCCGCATTACCTCCGGTTCCTGGTCCGCGAAGGAACCGATGGGGCATCGTTCCTGCGGTCCGTGCTGGAGGCAATGGGCAGCGAGGCGCTGGCGGCGGGCATCCTGTCGCCAGTGCGAACATATGAGTCGACCGGGCAGCGCACCGCAGCCGCCACCGGCTTCGAGCCGGTGGGCCGCGTCACCCTCTTGGTGCGCGACGTGCGGGCGCTGGTCCGGCAGCCGGCCATGGTGCCGGCCATCTGAAGCGAACCCGCCGTGACGCAGGAGGCAGAGCGACCCACGTGACCCGCCTGGAGACCACCGACGACCTCGACGCGCTGTTGCAGGCGCTGCCGGTCGAGATCGTGGAGCGCGTGCGTACCTTCGCCAATCGGGCCGACCTGCTCGAGATCGTGATGGACCTTGGGCGGCGACCCGAGGCGCGCTTCACCCACGGTGAGGAGCTGCTGCTCGAGCGCGAAGTGGCCGAGAGCGACATCTCCTATGTGATCGACCACATCGGCGCGTTCGGCGACGACAACCGAGCCGGGATCGAGCGCACGCTGCATCGGATCAGCGCCATCCGCAATCGTGCCGGCAAGGTGGTGGGCCTGACCTGCCGCATCGGGCGGGCCGTGTTCGGCACCATCGACATCATTCGCGACATCGTGGAGGGCGGCCAGAGCGTCCTGCTGCTGGGCCGCCCGGGCGTGGGCAAGACCACCATGCTGCGCGAGGTGGCTCGCGTGCTGGCCGACGACCTGGACCAGCGCGTGATCGTGGTCGACACCAGCAACGAGATCGCGGGTGACGGCGACATCCCGCACCCCGGCATCGGCGACGCGCGACGGATGCAGGTCCGCACCCCCACCGACCAGCACGGCGTGATGATCGAGGCGGTCGAGAACCACATGCCCGAGGTCATCGTGATCGACGAGATCGGCACCGAGCTGGAGGCCGGCGCCGCCCGCACCATCGCCGAGCGCGGCGTGCAGCTGGTGGGCACCGCCCACGGCAACACGCTCGACAACCTGATGCTCAACCCCACGCTGTCGGACCTGGTGGGCGGCATCCAGACCGTCACGCTGGGCGACGAGGAGGCGCGCCGGCGCGGCACGCAGAAGTCAGTGCTGGAGCGCAAGGCGCCGCCGACGTTCGATGTGGTGGTCGAGATCGTGGAGCGCGACAGCGTCATCGTGCACCGCAACGTGGCCGAGACGGTGGACGCCATCCTGCGCGGCCACATGGTCCCGCCCGAGTCCCGCTGGCGTGACAACGGCGAGCTGCGGGCCGCGACCAAGTACGACTACCGCATCAGCGACACGACGGCCGGCAACCCGGCTTTCGCCCCGCTCGAGCCGACCGGAAGCTTCGGCGCCTTCGGCCGCAACCGCGGCGGGAGCATGGGCAGCGGCGCCACCGGCCTACGGCCGCTCCCGGGGCGGTCGGGACGCGGCAGCCGGACGATGCCGGGCGAGAAGCTGAGCGGCGATCGTTTCGAGCCTTCGGAGTCGTCCGACCCGCGCCGCACGCTGGAGCAGGCGCTGCGCGACACCGCGGTCGACGATCAGGCGCTGGTCGAGCAGCCGGTCGGCGCAAACCGCCCGCGCACTGGCAACCGCAACCATCGGCCCTTGAACCTGTTCGCCTTCGGAGTCAGCCGCAAGCGGATGGAGCAGGCGGTGCGCGAGCTGGGCGTGCCGGTCACCACCGCCCGGGAGCTGGACGAGGCCGACGCGGTCGTGACCCTGCGCAACTACTACCGCCGCAAGCCATCCGCCCTGCGTGACGCCGAGTCGAACGGCATCCCGATCTACGTCCTCAAGACGAACACGATCCTGCAGATGGAGAACCTGCTCGCCAGCCTGTTCGACCTGGAGGCAGATCCGTCGGAGGCGGCACTGCGCGAGACGGCGGAGGCGATCGGCCTGGTGCAGGCAGCGGGCCGGCCGATGGAGCTGGATCCGCAGAACGCCTATATCCGGCGCCTGCAGCACCAGATGGCGGAGCGCAACAACGTGATGTCCCGCTCGCGCGGCACGGAGCCCAATCGTCGGGTCGAGCTGCTGCCCGACGAGGATCGCGCGTGGCGCTGACCCGCCGCGGCAGGTTCATCACGCTCGAGGGATCCGAAGGCAGCGGCAAGACCACCGCGGCGCGCCACCTCGGAGATTGGCTCCGCTCCCGCGGCGAGCCCGTGGTCGTCACCCGCGAGCCGGGCGGCACGCCGCTGGGCGACGAGGTGCGGCGCCTGGTCCTGCACCTGCGCGACGTGTCGGATGACCTGGACCCGCGGGCCGATGCGCTGCTGTACGCCGCCGCCCGCGCCCAGCACACGGCGCGCATCATCCAGCCGGCGCTGGAGCGCGGGGAGCACGTCATCTCGGCGCGGTACCTGGACTCGTCGCTGGCCTACCAGGGCGTCGCCTACGGCAACGACCTCGACGAGATGCGCCGGCTGCAGTCGTTCGCGACCTTCGGGCTGCTCCCCGACCTGACCATCCTGATCGACGTCCCGGTGGAGATCGGCCTGGGCCGCAAGCGCGCCGGCGAGTGGAACCGCTTCGAGGACGCGGAGGATGTGGCCTTCTTCGAGAAGGTGCGCGGCGCCTACCTGGACCTGGCCGGGGCCGAGCCGAATCGGTTCCGGATCGTTGACGGCTCGGGCACGGTGGATGACACGGACAGCCTGATCCGGGACGCGGTCGAGCCGCTGCTGGCCGGCGTTTGACCGACGCGGAGCGGCCGCTGAGCCTGCATACCGCGGTCGAACGCCCGGACCTGTGGGAGCGCGGCGTTCCGTCGGACCGGGTCTGGCCGGAGTACAACCTCCACGGCGACGTGGTGAACCAGTGGTGGGGGCTGCTCGACGAGGAGATGGCCGGCTTCCAGTTCGTCCTGTATGACGAAGAAGCCGATGTGGTCGCCGCCGAGGGCCACACTGCCCCGATGCGCTGGGATGGCGATGACGCCCACCTGCCGGACAGCTTCGACGCCACCCTCGTCCTGGCTTTCACCCAGCTGCGCGCCGGCGAGCCGCAGGACACGCTCTGTGCCCTGGCGGCCGAAAGCCCGCGCGACGCCCGACGACGCGGCCTGGCCGTTCAGCTGCTGAACGGGATGCACGAAATTGGCGCACGACACGGCTTGCGTCGCTTCGTGGCGCCAGTGCGCCCGTCGTGGAAGGAGCGCTATCCACTGGCGCCGATCGAGCGCTATGTAACCTGGCGGCGCGACGACGGTGAGCTGCTGGACCCGTGGATGCGCGTGCACGAGCGGCTGGGCGCCCGCGTCGCGACGCCACTGCCCCGGTCACTCCATATCAGCGGCACCGTGGCGGACTGGGAGTCGTGGACGGAGATGGCCTTCCCCGAGTCAGGCGATTACGTGTTTCCCGAAGGCCTGGCACCGGTGCACATCGATCGCGAGGCGGACCTGGGCGACTACTGGGAGCCCAACGTCTGGATGGTGCATCCGGAGCTGCCGCCTGCGGCATAATCGGGTCCTGCCTCACACCGAGCGTCGCGCATGAAGCTCGTCACCGCGATCGTGCACAACGAGGACGCCGCGAACCTGGTCGACGCCCTGCTCGAGGGCGAGTACCGCGCCACCCGGCTGCACTCCTCCGGCGGCTTCCTGAAGGAAGGCAACTCCACCATCCTGGTGGGCGTGGAGGACGACCAGGTTGATGCGGTGCTGAAGCTGATCAGCGACAACTGCCACTCGCGACGCCAGTTCGTGAACCCCATGCCGCCGATCATGGAGCCCGGCGAGTTCTACATGCCCTACCCAGTCGAGGTCGAGGTCGGCGGCGCCACGGTCTTCGTCCTCCCGGTCGAGCGCTTCGAGCGCCTGTAAGCCGATGGCTCGGCCCGCCTG
>DATBRW010000114.1:0-3758 GCA_036560125.1 Candidatus Limnocylindria bacterium | reverse complement strand
CACCATCCTGGCCGCCCACATCATGTTCAACATCAGCTTCGTGGTGGTCACCATCCGGGCCCGATTGGCTGGCATGACCAGCTCCCTGGAAGAGGCCGGCATGGACCTGTATGCCGACGGCCGGACCACCTTCTGGAAGGTCACATTCCCGATCATCTTCCCCGGCATCCTCTCAGCTGCCCTGCTGGCCTTCGCCCTCTCGATCGACGACTATGTCATCACGCTCTTCTCCGCCGGGCATACCCAGACCTTCCCGCTATGGGTCTTCGGCGTCAGCCGGCTGGGCATTCCGCCGGAGGTGAACGTGCTCGGCACGCTGATCTTCCTGGTGGCGTTCGTCTTCATCGGCGTCCAGCTGTGGGGCCAGCGGCGACAGGGCCAGAGGGAAGCCGGGCCGGTCACGATGGTCGGGAGGTAAGTCATGGCACAGGTGGTGGACGGCCCAGCGCGGACGGCGGATGAGGCCGGCGGCGAGGTTGCCGCCTGGCTGGCGCGCCGCGACCGGGTGCCGCCGGTCTGGACGCGCTACACCGACCTGGTAGTGGAGCGTGGCGAGGGCTCCTGGATCGAGACGATCGAGGGCGAGCGCTACTTGGACTACACCTGCGGCATCGCCGTGACCAACACCGGCCACGCCCATCCACGGGTCTCGGCCGCGATCGCCGAGCAGGCGGGCAAGATCATCCACGCCCAGCAGAACATCCTCTACCACCAGCCCGGCCTGGAGCTGCACGAGCGACTGCCGCGGACCTTCCCCGGCCTGGCGCACGGCGAGGAGGCCGGGCTCTTCCTGTCGAACTCGGGAGCGGAGGCGATCGAGGCCGCCGTCAAGCTCGCCAAGTACGCCTCCCGGCGTCCCGGGATCATCGCGTTCCGGGGCGGCTTCCACGGCCGCACCCACGGGGCCATGTCGCTCACCAGCTCGGGGGTGAAGTACCGCGGCCATTACGAGCCTCTGCTCGCCGGCGTCCACTTCGCGGCATTCCCCTACCCGCTGCGCAATCCGACGGGGCGTTCCGAAGAGGCGGCGACGGCCTACAGCCTGGCCTCGCTGGAGGAGCTGTTCGCCACCGTCATCTACCCCGAGGACGTGGCCGCCCTGCTGGTGGAGCCGATCCTGGGCGAGGGCGGCTACGTGGTCCCGCCGGACGGCTTCCTGCCGGCGCTGCGCGAGATCGCCGACCGGCACGGCATCCTGCTCATCGTCGACGAGGTGCAGACCGGCGTCGGCCGCACCGGCCACATGTGGGCCAGCGAGTGGAGCGGCGTGCGGCCGGACATCCTGGTTATGGCCAAGGGCATTGCGTCAGGCATGCCGCTGTCCGGGATCATGGCCCGCCGCGACCTGCTGGACAAATTCAGCCCGGGCTCCCACGGAGGCACCTATGGCGGCAACGCGGTCGCCTGTGCGGCGGCGCTGGCCACGCTGGACGTGATCGCCGCCGAGGGCCTGCTGGAGAACGCACGCCGCCAGGGCGATCGACTGCTGTCCAACCTCCGGCGCCTTGCCGCCGAGCACGCGAGCGTGGCCGAGGTGCGCGGGCGCGGCCTGATGGTCGGCATCGAGTTCGCCGAGGGCGAGTCGCTCACCCCACGCCCCGACCTGGCCAAGGGCCTGATCCAGGCCGCGTTCGAGCGCAAGCTGCTGCTGCTCTCGTGCGGCACCTACGGGCAGGTGGTGCGCATCATCCCGCCGCTGGTCACGACCGATACCGAGGTCGACTCGGCGATCAGCACCATCTCGGAGTCGCTGGCAGCCATCGGCGCCTGAGCCTGCTTCAGCCCTCCGGTGTCGGATCGGCCGTGAGCCGGCGGTAGCCCGAGCCGTACCAGATCAGCGGCTCGGCCTTCTCCTCGAAGCCTGCCGCCACGATCTCGCCCACGAACATGGTGTGATCGCCGCCGGGGTGCTGGGCCACCAGGCGGCAGTCGAAGTAGGCGATCGCGCCGTCCAGGATGGGCGACCCGGTCTCGGCGTCGTGCCAGGGGGCGTCGCAGAAGCGTTGCAGCTTGGCAGCCGTGGTCGGCTGGGCGAAGCAGTCGGCCAGCGCCTGCTGCCCATCGGCCAGCACGCTGACCGCGAACGAGTGGCTGCCCAGGATGGCGCCGTGCGTCTCCGACTTGCGGTTAATGCTCGCCATCAGCAGCGGCGGGTCGATGCTAATGCTGGCAATGGCGTTGGCGGTCATGCCCGCCAGCAACGGCCCGTGGCGAGCGGCGACCACGGTCACGCCCGTGGCAAAGCGCGCCATCATCTGGCGCAGCCAGCGCTGCTGGTCCGCGTCCATCGGCTCGACTGCAGCGCCGGCGGGCGCGCGTTCGATGCGCGTCAGGCGATCGGTCACCGATAGCGCTCGAGCTTCTCCAGGATCACGTTGGCGGCCGCCCACTGCTCCGGGCTCGGCTGCTGGCCGCGATGCAGGTGCACCAGCGGCACCGTGTTCCACGACGGCCCGTCCTCGCGCGGGATGTGAATCGCCAGGTCGCCGCGGTCGAGCAGCGCCACCACCGTGGCGCCACGGTCTCCACCGCGCGCCAGCGCGCGGTCCAGGGTGCTGGCGAACTCCTCCGGCGAGCCGAATTCGAGACCGATGCGCATGGCGATCAGGCCCGAGGTGGGCGGCAGGACGCTGCGCGCCGCATCGGTCATGTGAACAGGTCCGCCAGCCAGCCGAAGACGACCACGCTGCCGATCACCGCGAAGGCGAGCACCAGCAGCAGCAGCGCCATGCCGATCACGTTCGCCCAGGCCGGGATCGACTGCGGCTCCGGGCCGACCGATCCACGCGTCAGCCACACCGCCAGCGCATCGCCGTCCATGCGCATCTCGACGTCGTCATCGAGCGGCACCACGATCACGCGCTCGCGGTCCGCCCCGCGCTCTCCGGTCAGCAGCGCGCGGGACGCCTCTCCCTGGCGGACGAGGAGGGCGTGGTCGCCGGAGGCGTTCGTCATCGGCACGGCTTCGAGGCGGCCGGTGGCGCCGAGCGGCAGCGCGCCCGATTCGTCCATGGCGGCGAGGATAGCAGCGGTCAGGCGTCGAGCAGGCCGATCATGGCCTCGAGGCGGGCGATCGAGTCGGCAGTGATGGGGTCGAGCACGAGCTGCACGTGGCCCACCCCCTCGGCAGCGAATTCGCGCAGCGCTGCGGCCAGCGCCGCCGGCTCACTGGGCAGCGGCCGCGTGTCCGAGGCTATCCGGTCACCCACGGAGCGGCCGCCGGCATCGGGAAAGGCGACGAACAAGGCGGCGGTGCGCTCCACCTCGGCCGGGTCACGCCCGGCCAAGAGGCAGGCTGCGTCGATCCGCTCGCGCAGCTCGCGGTAGCGGTCGAGACGATTGTCGAACCATGCGAACCAGGCGTTCCAGGCCTGGACGTGCGGCAGCGTGATGCCCAGCATGCGCTCCCCGTCCGAGCCGACCATCAGGGGCGGGCCATCCGGCCGCGGCCCGCGCGGCAGCAGCTCGCAGTCACGCACCTGGTAGTAGGTGCCCTCGAAGTCGCAGCGCCCCTCTCTCAGCAGCGTGCGGATGATGGTGAACGCTTCCTCGAAGCGGCTGACTCGATGGTCGTACGGAAAGCCAAAGGCGCGGTACTCGGTCTCGTTCCAGCCCGCCCCCAGGCCCAGGATCAGGCGCCCGCCGCTGATCTCGTCCAGGGTCGCGGCCTTCTTGGCGAGCATGGCCGGGTTGTGGAAGCTGGTGCAGGCCACCAATGGACCGATCTGCACGCGCTCGGTCACCGCCGCGATGGCCGT
>DATBRW010000113.1:0-8153 GCA_036560125.1 Candidatus Limnocylindria bacterium | reverse complement strand
CGTGTCGGTCCTCATCTCGCCGTCGCGCATGGCGGGCTCATCGATCAGCCAGCGCAGGTAGCCGAGGTTGGTGCGGACGCCGAGGATCGTGGTCTCGGCCAACGCGCGCCGCAGTGCGGTCAGCGCGGCGCTCCGATCCGAACCATGAACGATGAGCTTGGCGAGCAGCGGGTCGTCTCGGTCCATCACCTGGTCGCCCTCGCGAATGCCGGTGTCGACCCGGACGCCGGCCGGCCAGCGGAGGCCGACCACGCGCCCAGTGGCCGGCAGGAAGCCCGCGGCCGGATCCTCCGCGTACAGGCGGGCCTCCATCGCGTGTCCCGCGACTCGGACCTGGTCCTGCTCGACGTCGAGCGGCTCGCCGGCGGCGATCCGCAGCTGGTCGGCCACCAGGTCGCGCCCCGTGACCGCCTCGGTGACGGGGTGCTCCACCTGCAGCCGAGTATTCATCTCCAGGAAGTGGAAGCCGCCCGCGTCGTCGAGCAGGAACTCGACCGTGCCGGCGCCCTCGTACCCGACGGCCGCGGCCACGGTCACCGCAGCCCCACCCATCCGATCGCGCAGGGCCGCATCCACGGCCGGCGCCGGCGACTCCTCCACGATCTTCTGGTGCCGTCGCTGGGCGGAGCAGTCGCGCTCGCCAAGGTGCACAGCGTGCCCCTGACGGTCGAACAGGACCTGCACCTCGACGTGGCGCGGACCATCGAGCAGTCGTTCCAGGATCAAGCGCTCGTCGCCGAAGGCGCGGGCCGCCTCGCGACGGGCGGCCGCCAGGGCATCGGGCAGGTCTGCCGGGTCGCGGACGACGTGCATCCCCTTCCCGCCCCCGCCGGCCGCTGGCTTGACCAGCAGCGGCAGTCCGACTCGCGCGGCGGCAGCCAGCAGGGTGGCGTCGTCCTGCGCCTGGCCGTCGTAGCCGGCCAGCACTGGCACGCCGGCCGCGGCAGCTCGCCGCCGGGCGGCCGCCTTGTCGCCCATGGCGGCGATCGCGTCAGCCGGCGGCCCAACCCACGCCAGGCCGGCCCCGACCACGGCGCGTGCGAAGTCGGCGTTCTCCGCCAGGAAACCGTAGCCGGGGTGGATCGCTTCCGCGCCGGTCCGCCGCGCGGCATCCAGGATGCCGGAAGCGTCGAGGTACGAGACCACCGGCAGGACGAGGTCGACGCCCTCCGGTGGGCGGTCGCCGGCCTCGTGGATGCCGATGGTGCGGATCCCCAGGCGGCTCGCCGTGCGGGCGATGCGGACCGCGATCTCGCCGCGGTTGGCAATCAGCAAAGAGCGAATTTGATCTGCGTGGTCCGGCGTTGGCCCAGTCGCCGGTGCTGATGAGACCCGCGTCAACGACGAACGCGACACCCGCATCCGACCGCCAACCCGCTCCGCCGGTAGACGTCCCTCGCTGATCCAGCGCTGGACCGTACGCACCGTGACCCCCAGGAGGTCAGCCACCTCGCGTGGCGTCAGGGCGTCATCGGTCACGTCGCGATTGTCGCATCGGTCCGGGACGAACGGGTGGTGGCACCCGGCACCGCTTCCAGCCGGTCTCGGGTTGCGATCGGGCTCACCGGCCTGGTCACCGGCATCGAAGCGGCGCGTCGCCAGCTGCGACGCCGATGGATGCTCCGCGGTTCGGAGCGCGTCCACTGACGTCGTTCTGACGGTTCAAACCCAAGGAGGGGCGGTTGCTCACAGCGACCGCCCCTCTCGCGTGCCCGGCGCTTGTGCGCTCAGTCCCGCCAGGAGGCGGGGCGCTTATCGAGGTACGCGGTCAGGCCCTCCTGTCCTTCCGGCGAAACGCGCAGACGCGCGATGGCCTCGACCGTCAGCGACCGCTTCTCGCCCGCTGAGAGTTCGCGCTGGTCGCGGATGATCGCCTTGGCGGCGCGGGCGGCGACCGGCCCGGCGCTCAGCAGCTCCCCGACCACGGCGGCCACGCGCTCATCCAGGGCAGGTTCGTCGGCCAGCACCTCATGGACCAGGCCGATGCGCAGCGCCCGCTCCGCGTCGAAGCGCTCGCCGGTCGGAAAGAGGGCGCGCGCCTGACCCTCGCCGATCCGCGCGATCACGAACGGGCTGATCACCGCCGGCAGGATGCCCAGCTTGGTCTCGGTGAAACCGAACACGGTGTCCGAGGCCGCCAGCGCGATGTCGGCCACCGCACAGAGGCCCATCCCGCCGCCCAGCGCGGCGCCGTGCACGCGGGCGACCACCGGGACCGGGCAGGCATCGATGGTCGCCAGCATCTCGGCCATGCGACGTGCGTCGGCCTCGTTGTCCTCGACCGACAAGGCGACCGAGGCGCGCATCCAGGCCACGTCGGCGCCGGCGCAGAAAGCAGCTCCTTCCCCGGCGAGCACGACTGCGCGGAGCGCTTCCGGCGGCTCGACGGCGAGGGTGGCAAAGGCGTCGTGCAGGTCCGCGATCAGCTCGGCGTTGAAGGCGTTGCGCACCTCCGGTCGCGAAAGCGTGACGTGCGCCACCGCGCCGTCGCGCATCACGTTGACGGCGCCGTTCACCGGCGCCCCCTGCGATAGAAGGGCTCGGCCACGGCGCCGACCGAGGCCAGCAGCGGCTCCTCCAGCCAGACGACATCGGTCCCGTTCGGCACGTCCACCTGGACTGCGGCGCCCTCCGGGCCCACCAGGCCCAGCATGAGCCGATGCTGCCCGGCGCTCTCCGAGTCCACCAGCCACGCGGCGTCGACATCGGTCCCGGCCAGGGACACGGCCAGTGACCGCTCCAGCTCGATCGTATCCGGCCCCGGCAGGCTGACCCGGACCGACCGCGACGGCGCGGTCGCGAAGATGGGGTCGCTTGTGTCGGGGAGCCGGCCCGCGGCCAGCGCCGCCAGCTCGTCGGGCTCGAAGCGGTAGGGAACCGGGCCGGCCGGGTCCATGATGGCGGCCACTTTGGCGGTCGCCATGTTCGCCACCGCGATGCGGGCGGGGATGGGCAGCGACGCCGTCCCGCGCGGCGCCCAGGCGGACAGGGCGGCGAAGGAGGCGAAGCAGACGCTGATCGGCTGGCCGTCGGCGTCGGCGGCCAGCATCACGCTGATCTCCACCTCCGCGTCGTCATTGATGGCCGACTCGAGGGCGGCCTTGGCCTCGTCGCCGTGATCGGGCGGCACCGGGAGCAGCAGCGTGGCAGTCATCAGGGCGCGATAGAAGTCATGCAGGGCGGGGCCGCTGGCCTCGCCGCGCTCCTCCGCGTCGCGCGCCGCGAGCATGGCCTCGAACAGGTTGGCGGCCGACTCCTCCAGCGTGCCGGTCGGCGTGGAGCGGTCGTGCGAGCCAGGCTGCGGAGCGTCGATGGTCATTCGCCGCAGCCTACCAAAGGCCGCGTAGCATCCGGTCCATGGCCAGCGCCATCGACCATCTCGTCATCGCCGTGCCGGATCCGGATGCCGCGGCTCAGAAGCTGGAGGCGGAGCTTGGCCTTGCGGCCACCGGCGGCGGCGAGCACCCCGGGGTCGGAACCTACAACCGCCTGGTGTTCCTGGGTGACGCGTACCTGGAGCTCATCGGGATCGCCGACGAGGCGGCCGCGACTCGTTGGCCGGTCGGCGCGGCCGCGTTGCGGGCGCTGACTGACGGCGGCGGCTTCGCGACGTTCGCCCTGGTCGACGACGAGCTCGAGGCGACGGCGGCCCGGCTGCGCGGTTCGGGCAGCGCCATCGGTCATGTGAGCCCAGGCTCTCGAACGCGGCCCGACGGCGAGAGGGTCGAGTGGTGGACCGCGACGTTCGCCGAGCTGGGACCGGACCGGCCGCCATTCCTGATCCGGCACGCCTACACCGGGGCCGAATGGGGCGACGAGGCGCTGCAGCGGCGTCGGGCGTTCGTGCATCCCATCGGAACGCCGGTCGCGCTGGCCGGACTCGGCCTCGCAACCGGCAATGCGGCAGGGCTGGCCCAAACCTATGAACGCGAGCTCGGAATGAGCTTCGTCTCCGGCCCCGACGGCGTCGCGCTGGGAATCGGTCCGCACCGGGTGCGCCTCCTTCCACGCGGAGCGCCCCACGTCGTGCATCTGACGGGCCCGGTCGCCGCCTCGGCTGATCTGTTCGGGATGCGATTCGAATTCGGTGCGCAGCCCTGAAGATCGCCTACATCCGGAAGACGCCGAAACGCGTCTCGCCGATCTCCGTGTTGAGCGCCGCGCTGATCCCCATCGCCAGCACCCGCCTGGTGTCGAGCGGGTCGATCACGCCGTCGTCCCAGAGCCGCGCGGTCGAGTAGTACGGCGATCCCTGGCGCTCGTACTCGGCCAGGATCGGGGCCTCGAATGCGTCGCGCTCCGCATCGGTCCCAAAGCCGCCGCGGACAGTGGACAGCACGCGGGCCGCCTGGGCTCCGCCCATCACGCTGATCCGGGCGTTGGGCCACATCCACAGTTGCCGTGGCGAATAGGCGCGCCCGGCCATGCCGTAGTTCCCGGCCCCGAAGCTGCCACCGATGATGACCGTGAACTTGGGCACCGCCGTTGTGGCCACCGCCGTCACCAGCTTGGCGCCATCCTTGGCGATGCCACCGGCCTCGTACTCGCGGCCGACCATGAAGCCGGTGATGTTCTGCAGGAAGACGAGCGGAATGCGCCGCTGGCTGGCCAGCTCGACGAAGTGGGCGCCCTTCAGCGACGAGCTGCTGAACAGGATGCCGTTGTTGGCCAGGATGCCGACCGGGTAACCCTCGATCCGCCCGAAGCCGCAGACCAGCGTCTCGCCATACCGGGCCTTGAACTCGTGGAACTCGCTGCCGTCGAGGAGGCGGGCGATCACCTCGCGGACGTCATAGCTGAGGCGCGGATCGGCCGGGACCACCCCGTACAGCTCCTCTGGATTGACCGATGGGGGACAGGGCAGCGCGCGCTCCCAGGGCGGCTCCGGCTTGCGCCAGCCAAGTCCGGCCACGATCTCACGACCGATGGCGATGGCGTGCTCGTCATCCAGGGCGTAATGGTCGGCCACGCCGCTCTCGACGGTATGCACCTCCGCCCCGCCCAGGTCCTCCGCGCTGACCTCCTCGCCGGTGGCCGCCTTCACCAGCGGCGGACCGCCCAGGAAGATGGTGCCGGTGCCGCGCACGATGACCGTCTCGTCGGACATGGCCGGCACATAGGCCCCGCCGGCGGTGGACGAGCCCATCACCAGCGCGATCTGCGGGATGGCGCGCGAGCTCAGGGTGGCCTGGTTGTAGAAGATCCGCCCGAAGTGCTCGCGGTCCGGGAAGACTTCGTCCTGCAGCGGCAGGAATGCGCCGCCCGAATCCACGAGATAGAGGCACGGCAGTCGGTTCTCGAGCGCGATCTCCTGCGCGCGGAGATGCTTCTTGACGGTGATGGGGTAGTACGTGCCGCCCTTGACGGTCGCGTCGTTGGCGACGATCACGCACTCGACGCCTTCCACCCGCCCGATGCCCGTCACCATGCCGGCCCCCGGCGCGTCGTCGTCGTACATGCCGGTCGCCGCCAGGGCCGATGTCTCAAGGAAGGCGCTGCCCGGATCGATCAGCCGCTCGACGCGCTCGCGCACGGGGAGCTTGCCGCGCTCGCGGTGGCGGGCGATCGAACGCTCGTCGCCTCCGGCCCCGCCCTGCGTCAGGCCGGCGGTGCGCTCGCGCAGCTCCGTGACCAGCCGGCGCATGGCGGAGGCGTTGGTCGCGAACGCATCGGAAGCGGGATCGACGGCAGAGCGCAGGACAGCCATGAGGTGCGGCGATTATCGCCGCGGCGTGGCCGGCTGCGCGCGATCAGGCGAGGGTGACGAGCGGAACCAGCTGGGTGACGTGGGCGGTGTTGACGATGACCACGCTAACCACGTGCTCGAACGGCGGCTCGCCGTTGTGGAGCAGGTAGGCCTCCGTGAGCGGCAGGAACCGGGGCCCGTTGGCGAGCAGGTCCGGCCCGGGCTCCGCGCCGTGGACGATGTGCAGGTTGCCTGTCACGCTGAACGGCCCGGCCGTCAGTGCCACGCGGCGGAGCTTGCGATGGAGCCTCAGCTGCCGCGAGGCGCGCCACTCGGGCGGCATGGCCAGGATGAGCTGCTCCGTCACGAGCGTCTGCCACTCCCCGGTGTCATCGGTGTCGGGGGCCTGCTCGTTGGCGGAGGTCGGCATGGCGGGCGCCTCGATCGGACCCGGGCTCGGGTGCCACAGCCGCAGCTCGTCCTGGGCGTTGAGCAGGTCGGTCACGCGCCGGCCATTGGCCGCGATCCAGCCGACGATGCGGGCATCGGCCGTGTAGAGCTCGATCGGCGCCAGGTCGGGAGCCATGGCCATCGCCGCGGAGCCGGAGCTCGCCGCGCCAGCGCCGCGGCGCCAGTTCCAGAAGGTCACGTAGTGATCCCCGTGTTATGCGACGGCCGCGGGGCAGCCACGCGGCTCGTTGCGGAAGGCTACGCGGCGCGTTGCGCGTCACCAAGTGCCCGACAGTACTAGGCAGGGCCGTTGCGCTCGGGCAACGGAACAGGACCCTGCTACCGTGCGCCGATGATCGAGTTCGACGACTTTGCCCGCGTGGACATGCGCGTGGGCCGGGTGCTCGCCGCTGAGGCCTTTCCGGAGGCGCGCAAGCCCTCGTACAAGCTGCGGATCGACTTCGGCAGTGAGGTCGGCGAGCGGGTGAGCTCCGCGCAGCTGCCGGTGACCTACCCGGACCCCGCTTCGCTCGTTGGGCGGCAGGTGGTGGCAGTCGTCAATTTCCCGCCGCGACGGATCGCCGGCTTCGCCAGCGAGGTGCTGGTGCTGGGCGCCATGGGCGACGACGGCCATGTATGGCTGCTGCGCCCCGAGCCTGAGGCCCCCGTCGGCTCGCGCATCGGCTGAGCCTGCGTCAGACTCCATCCGGACCGATGCCAGAGCCGACCACGACCTCGCCACTCTCCGCGCCGCCGGACGGCATGCCCGATCCCGAGCTCGCGCCGCCGCAGATCGCGCGCAGTGGCGACCCGTTCGGCCGGCTGCGCATCGTGCACCTGCTGTCGCGCCTGCCGCGGAACACGACGCTGCAGCTGCGCGACGTGCTGGCCTGGCTCAACGCCTCGTTCCTGGACTGGTCGTTCACCGAGAAGGTGCTCCTGGCCAGCCTGGTCCAGCTGCAGGCCAACTGGTCGATCAGCTTCCACGGCGACGATCGGATCGTGCTGGATCGCAATGAGCGCGGGCATACGCTGCTGATCGTCGACTCGAGCCGGATGAGCACCTTCCTGGTGGCGGAGGGCAAGCGGGCGGCCGACGAGGCGGAGGACGAACTGCGCCGCTTCACGCTCGGAGACGGGGTATCACCCGACAACTAATCTGTGAGTGGCGCGACCCCGACCCTTCAGATCCCAGAGCAGAAATCATGACAGGCGCGAATCGGATGACGTAGAAGCTGGAAAACGTGCATGAGGAGCATGACCATAGTCAGCCGGCTCCTGCAGCTCACGGCGCTGGCCGCTCTGACGGGTTGTGCCGTCATGCCGGCCGAAAGTCCGCCGCCCGCCTCGCCGTCAGCGACGTCGGGTGCGACTGCCAGTTCTGCGCCGGACCCCGTCGGAGAAGTAACCAAGTACGCGGATCTCGCGTACGGACCGGCCGTTCCCGGCAACCTGCTCGATCTCTACGTGCCGGATGTTCCGGGCGATGCCAAGCTCCCGCTGCTCATCTGGCATTCGGGATCGGGATGGGAGGACAACGACGTCAAGAATGCCGGCGGTGAAGTGGCCGTCGTCCAGGAGTTCACCGCGCGCGGCTACGCCGTGGCGTCGATCAGCATCCGGTCAAGCTCCGACGCGCGCTTCCCGGCACAGGGTTTCGATGTCCGCGCCGCGATCCGGTACCTCCGCGAGAACGCGGCGAGGTATGGCATCGACCCCGACCGTTTCGCCTTCATGGGCGATTCGTCGGGCGGGTGGGCGACGGCCTTCGCGGCCACCACCAGTGACACCCTCCAGCTCGATGGCGAGACCGGCGTCGACGGCACCTCAAGCGCCGTCCAGGTGGCGGTGGCCTTCTTCCCACCGACCGACTTCCTGTCCATGGACGAGTTCGCGGCAGCGAACAACCTGACGATGGACGAGGAGATCTACCCGATTGACTCGCCTACATCACTCGTGGGCCTCCTGATTCAGTGCCCGGGCGAAGGTCCCCGCGAAGGCCCGCCCGATCCTGGCG
>DATBRW010000112.1:0-28436 GCA_036560125.1 Candidatus Limnocylindria bacterium | reverse complement strand
ACCACCTTGTCGTTGTTGCCGTTCGAGGTGGTCAGGTAGAGCTTGCCGGCCGGCCCCATCACCGCCGCCCGCAGGCGACCCCAGCGCACGTTGAACAGCGTGTTGCGCATCGTCAGCTTCCAGGTGCCGGAGTTGACCGTGAAGCGGCGCAGGTCCGACTCCTTCAGCGTCGACACGAACAGGCTCTTGTTCCAGCTCTCCCAGTTCGCGTTGTTGACGAAGGTGGCCCCGGAGGTGGCCAAGGTCGGGCCCTCGGAGGACCACGCTGGGAGCGAGAACGTCCCTGAGCAGCCCGTGTTCGGGTGGTTCATGCCGGTGACGCACGGCCAGCCGTAGTTGCGGCCGGGGCGAATCCAGTTGATCTCGTCGTCCCGGTCGGGTCCGTGCTCGGCCGCGTAGGCGCGGTGCGTGATCGGTTCGAAGGTGATGCCTTGCGGGTTGCGATGGCCGATCGAGTAGACGAGCGTCGGCCCGCTGTTGCCCGGCCAGATCGGGTTGTCGGACGGCACGCTGCCGTTCAGGTTCACGCGAAGCACCTTGCCGTTGAGCCGATGCGGATCTTGCGCCCACGTCGCGTGGAAGGCGTCGCCCATGGTCACCCACAGCTTGTTGTCCGGCCCGACCTGCACGGCGCAGCCGTTGTGGATGGTGTTGGCGTGCATGCCAAACCGGATGATGAACTTGTAGAAGTCCAGCCTCCAGCCGCTGTCGACGTGATACTTGATCACCTGGTTGCGCCACGCCCCCTGGACCTGGCGCGAGACGCAGACATATGCGAACCGATTCGCCGCGAAGTTGCTATCGAGCGCGATGCCCATGACGCCGGCCTCTCCATCCGCACGGACCAGCGGGATGGTCGTGGTGCCGATCATGGGCGCGTTCGGCTTGCCGCTCTGGAAGACGCGCACCCGCCCGGGACGCTCGGTGACGAACATCTGGCCGCCCGGCGCGAATGCCACGTCCCACGGGATGGTGAGCCCATCCTGGACGACGCCAACGGTGAGGGTCGGCACGGCTGCCAGCGCGGGGGCGGGCAGCATGGCCGTCAGGCACAGGGCGAGGGTGGCGAAGGTGGCGATGCGGACACGCGACACGAATGATCCTCCGGGCGGCGGTGAGTTTTGGGTCGCCCGGAACTCTACGGCACTGAGGCAGCTGGCGTACGCTCGGCGGCGTGACACGTAGAACAGCGTCGACGCCCATCGGGCGGCACACCGCTGCCAACGTCCGGCGCCGGATCCTGGGCTGGTACGCCGGCGCAGCGCGGGACGTCCCCTGGCGCAAGACGACCGATCCGTGGGCGGTGCTGGTCAGCGAAGTGATGCTGCAGCAGACGCAGGCTTCACGCGTGGCCGATCGTTTTCCCGGCTTCCTGGAGCGCTTCCCGACTCCCGCAGCCATGGCCGCGGCGTCGACGGCCGAGGTGCTGGCCGCCTGGTCAGGGCTTGGCTACAACCGCCGCGCCCTGGCGCTGCGCAACGCCGGCACGCTGCTGGCCGCAGAGGGGTGGCCAGCGACGACCGATGGGCTGGAGGCGCTGCCCGGCGTCGGCCGCTACACCGCCCGCGCCGTCGCGGCGCTGGCGTTCGGGCGGCCCGTGGGAGCGGTGGACACCAACGTGCGCCGCTGGCTGGTTCGCCGCTTCGGCATCGCCGCCGCCGCACCGCCCGCGCAGCTGCAGGCTGCCGCCGACGCCCTGGCGACCGCCGACCCCCGAGCGACGGCCGCCGAGGCCGCCGCCTGGATGCACGCCAGCATGGAGTTCGGGGCCATGGTCTGCATGGCTCGGCGGCCGGCCTGCGCAACCTGTCCGGTGCGCGACGGCTGCCCGTCGCGTGATGCGGCCGCGCCCGTGCCGGTGCCCCGCCAGCCAGCCTTCGCCAGCTCGGAGCGCTTCGTGCGCGGGCAGCTGCTGCGCGAGCTGTCGGGCACCAGCGGCCACGTCATCCCGATGGCCCGGGCGCGGTTGGTGGCCGGCGGCCACCAGCTCGACGGCCTGCTCGACCGGCTGGAGCGGGAAGGGCTGGTTCATCGCCGCGGCGCGTGGCTCAGGCTGGGCAACGGCTCGCGGCCGGCGGCAGCCTCTACAATCGGCTCGTGACCATCACTGCCCCCGGCCTCCGGGTCTCGATCGGCGAGCAGGTGCCGTCCGTTGGCCTGCGCGCCACGGATGGCTACCTCCTGAACCTGCGCACGTACGTCACCAAGTCGCCTTCGATCATCGTGTTCTTCGCCGGACCCTCGCTGAAGGGCGCGAAGCGAGCCGTCGGCGACCTGATGACCACCACCCTGGCCGAGGCCCAGCCGCGCCTGCAGCGCGCGGGCATCGGTCTGATCGTGGTCACCACCGACTCCGAGGCGCAGCAGGCCGCCTACGTCAAGGAGCTGGAGCTGCCCTACCTGCTGTACTGCGACGAGCGACGCACCGCTGTCGAGTTGGTGGGGATCCCGACCCGCAACGAGCGCGGCAACGTCAACGCCGAGCCGACGGCCTTCGCCGTCTCGATCGATGGCGAGGTTCTGGACGTGGTGCCGCGCGCCGAGCCGCGGGGGCTGGTGGCGCGCCTGGTCGAGGCCATCAACCCGCCGGTCTGAGCATCGGCTGGTCGCCTGACCCATGCTCGCCGTTCGGTCGCACCGCGCCGGCGAGCCGCTGCGGATCGAGCAGGTCCCCGAGCCGATCCCGCAGGGCGCGGAGGTGCGCATCCGGGTGGCGGGCTGCGGCGTGTGCCATACCGACCTGCACATCGCCCGGACCGATCGACTGCGGGTGACGCGGCCGGTCACGCTCGGCCACGAGATCGCCGGCTGGCTGGATGCCGCCGGGCCGCAGGCGGCTGGACCGATGCGCCGCGCGCGCGTGAGCATGGGTGACCCGGTGCTCGTGTATGGCGGGTGGGGCTGCGGCGCCTGCCGCGAGTGTGCGCGCGGCGAGGAGCAGCGCTGCGAGCTGAGCGAGGCGCCGGGCTTCCAGCGCGACGGCGGCTACGCCGAGCAGGTGCTGGTGCCCAGCGCCCGGTATCTCGTGCCGCTGCGCGACCTGGATCCGGTGGAGGCGGCGCCGCTGGCCGATGCCGGCGTCACGCCCTACCGCGCCGTCGCGCGTGCCATGCCCTGGCTGACACCGGGCGCACGGGTGCTGCTGATCGGATTCGGCGGGCTCGGGCAGTTCGCCATCCAGTACCTGCGCCGCCTGCCCGATCTGACCATCGCGGTGCGCGAGCTCGACCCGGACAAGCTGGCGCTGGCCGCCGACCTGGGCGCCGACCTGGGCCTGCTGGCAGGCGACGAGTCACTCGTCACGCTGGGCCTGGGCGGCCACGCCGACGTCGTGTTCGACTTCGTGGGCGCCGACGAGACGCTGGACTACGCGGCCCGCAACGTGGAGCCGGGAGGCCTCATCTCGCTGGTCGGAGAGGCGGGCGGTCACTTCGCGTTCGGCTTCGACCAACCACCGGTGGAGACGTTCGCCACCACTACCGCCTGGGGCTCGCTCGCCGACCTGCGCGAGGTGGTGCGGCTGGCATCGCGCGGCCGGCTGCGCTGGTCGGTGGAGCGCATGCCGCTGCGCAAGGCGCGCTCCGCCCACGATCGGCTGCTGGCCGGCACGGTGAAGGGCCGGATCGTCCTCACCCCGTAGCCTCCGACGAGTCAGTCGCCGAAGAGGCGACCCACGATGCCCTTCGGCTTCTCCGGCAGGCGCACATACCACGGCCCCGCTACGGACTCGTATGCCTCGCGCACGGCGGCCGCGGACAGATCGGTCACGGCCAGGTCGCGACGGCCGCCCAGGTGCTCGTTGGCCAGTGCATGCAGGCGGTTGCGCACCTCGTCGAAGGAGGCGAGGTCGGCGCCATCGGCCAGGATGATCCCGACCGTCCAGCCCGTCCCGGCGCGCAGCACCCACGCTCGCTCGACCTGTGGCAGCTGGACCAGCTCCCGCTGCAGCTCCCCGCCGAACGGCTGCGGGACCTCGTTGGGTGCCTCGAGCGGCGGCAGCTCACCATACGGACGGCGCGCGCGCATGGCCTCCGGCGTGGTGGGATCGATCCCGGCCGCCAGGAAGGGCAGGACCGCGGCCGGAACCTCGATCTGCGACGGCGCCCCCGGATCGATGATCACGCGTTCGCCGGCCCCCTCGGCCCGCGCGAAGATATCGCGTGCCGCCAGCTCGATCGCGTCGCTGCCCGGCGGGCCGAACTCGCGGAACACGTCCGCCGAGGTATAGGCCGCCAGGAAGCGGCCGCCCTCGTCCGTGCCGTGCCGCATCGACTCAACCGGGACCCGCGTGGGGTCGACCTCGTGCCCGGTGCTCGAGCGGATCGGCACCACCAGGCTCATCTCCAGCAGCTCGCCCAGGCCTGGCTCGGTCATGCCGGCGACCCCTGCAGGCTCACCTTGCGCAGCGCGGCCTCCAGCCGGGCAAGCACCCGGTCGCGACCCAGCAGCTCCATCGAGCCGAAGAGTGGCGGCGACACGCTGCGCCCGGTGATCGCGATGCGCAGCGGCCGGAAGAAGTCGCCCGCCTTCCAGCCGAGCCGCTCGGCCTCCTGCCGGCAGCGGCCCTCCAGCACGTCGGCCGCGAAGTCCGCGGCGCTCAGCTCGGCGAGGGCGTCGCGCGCGGCCTGCAGCGCCGTCGCCGCGTCGGCCTGGGAGCGCCCCTTGGGCACCAGCGCTTCGGCGTCGTACAGTGCGGCGACCTCGTCATCGGCCTCCGTCAGGAAGGCGACCAGCTCGCGGGCATCGGCCAGCTTGACCAGCCGCTCCTTGATGAGCGGCACCACCCGCAGCACCGCCTCGTCGTCCAGTCCATCGGGCAGGAAGGGGCGCACCCGCAGCGCCAGCTGCTCATCGGTCAGGCTGCGGAGGTAGACCCCGTTCAGGTAATCAAGCCGGTCCTTGTCGAAGATGGCACCACCCTTGTGGACGTGCGCCAAGTCGAACCGGGCGATCAGCTCGTCCAGCGTGAAGATCTCCTCCTCGGTCCCCGGGCTCCAGCCCAGGAAGGCCAGAAAGTTGACCATTGCCTCCGGCAGGTAGCCCTCATCGCGATAGGCGGTGACCGACGTCTGTGACTTGCGCTTGCTCATCTTCGAGCGATCGGCGTTCAGGATCAGCGGGATGTGCCCGAAACGCGGCTCGCGGTAGCCGAGCGCCCGGATCAGGGCGATGTGCTTCGGCGTGTTCGAGAGGTGGTCCTCGCCGCGGATGACGTGGCTGATCTCCATCTTCTCGTCGTCGATCACCACCACGAAGTGGTACAGCGGCGTGCCATCTCCCCGCACGATGATGAAGTCGCCGAGCAGGCCGTTGTCGAACTCGACCTCGCCGCGGATCAGGTCGTCGAAGCGCACCACCTCGGGCGTCACCTTGAAGCGGATCGCCGGCTGCCGGCCCTCGGCGGCGAACTGGGCGCGCTCCGCATCGGTCAGGCGCAGGCAGCGACCGTTGTAGCGCGGCGCCTCCCTGGCGGCCTCCTGCTCCCGCCGAACGGCGTCCAGCTCCTGCGGCGTGCACCAGCAGTGGTAGGCGCTGCCGGACTCCAGCAGCCGGGCAGCCTCCGCCGCATAGAGCTCCGAGCGATTGCTCTGGCGGTAGGGGCCGAAGGGGCCGATGTCCCCGCCCTCGGCCACCTGCGGACCCTCATCCCAGGTGATTCCCAGCCAGTGCAGGTTGTCGATGATGTCGCGCTCGAAGTCCACCGTGCCGCGGGCCAGATCGGTGTCCTCGATGCGCAGCACGTACGTCCCACCGACGTGGCGGGCGAACAGGAAGTTGTACAGGCTCGTCCGCGCCGTGCCGATGTGCAGCGGCCCGGTGGGGCTCGGCGCCATGCGGGCGCGGATCGGTCGCTCCTTCGTCTCGGTCATCGGTCGTCGGATGGTAGCGCCAGCATGGCCCGAACCGAAGGTTCGATCGCGTCGACCCATAGGGAGTACTGGGCCGCCGAGGGATGCAGGCCGTCGGGAGCGAGCATGCCCGCGCTGCCGGAGGTCTGCTGGCTGATGTCGAAGGTGTCGGGCACGTAGGCGATCCCGCGGTACTCGCAGGCGCCGCGCAGGATCTCGTTGTTGCGCAGCACGGCGGCCCGCTGCTGCTCTGGCACCCCGTACGCGCTGCCCTGGCGGCTGGCGGTGTAGTCCGGCGTGGCCACCGCGAACAGGCGGGACGGCGGCAGCAGCTGCAGCAGGCCGTCCAGGATCTCGGACACTCGCGCGCCATAGCGCTCCTCGGGAACGCCCTGCACCACGTCGTTGACGCCCACCAGCAGGCTGGCCAGCTCCGGTTGCAGCGACTCCAGATCCGGCATCTGCTCGGTCGCCACGTCGTCGGCGGTCGAGCCGTTGACCCCCAGGTTGGCGATCAGGTCGAGATCGAGGTCGGCCAGTCGAGTGGCCAGCTGCCGCGGCCACGCCTCGTCGGGCTCGACGCCGGTGCCGATGGAGTAGGAATCGCCGAGGGCCACGTACCGCACCATGGCTCAGCCCAGCGTGAACGCCGGACGCACATCGCCCGACGGCGCTCCACGTGGGTCGTGGATGGGCGGCGCCGCGAACTCGGCCAGGCGCCCGTCGATGGCCTGCTGGTCGAGCACTCCAAGCGCTCGCAGGGCCGCCACCGTGCTCGCGCTGCGCGCCCGATGCACCGCGTCCCCGTCCTCCACCTTGATCGCCAGGCCCCTCGGCTCGCCGGCGAGGATGGCGACTGCCTGCACGCCCTCGGCACCCCCCTTGGCAGCGAGGTCGCCGGGCGCGGCACGCATGAGGGTGGTGTCCAGGCTTCGCCGCTCGCCGCCGACCAGCTCGGGATGGGCCATCATCGCGTCACGAATCCGCTCCAGGGCCGCGCGCAGCTCAGCGTCGGCCACGCCGGAGGGATCGGCCAGGCGGGCGAAGCCCAGCGCCAGGCCGCGCAGCGGAATGCCGAAGGTCACCACCCCGCACCCATCGGTGGCCAGGGCGATCTTGTCGCGCGGCACGTCCGTCAGGGCCGCCACTGTATCCAGCGCCAGCTGCTGGACCGGGTGATCGGGCTGCCAGTAGGTCTCCACCGGCCAGCCGGCCGCCTTGGCGTGCAGGGCCATGCCCGCGTGCTTGCCGGAGCAGTTGTGGCGCAGCGGTGATGGCGGCTCGCCGTCGCGGGTCAGGCGGTCGGCGGTCTCACGGTCGAAGGGGCGGTGCGTGCCGCAGGCGAGCACCTCGCGGCTCAGGCCGCCGGCCCGCAGCAGGGCCTGGACGGTGCGCGCGTGCCGGTCTTCGCCCGAGTGCGAGGCGGCCATGATGGCCAGCGCCTCGGTTGGCGCGGGAAAGTCGTAGGCGTCGAAGCGGCCGGATGCCACGAACGGCGCCAGCTGAAACGGCTTGGCCGACGAGCGGATGAAGACAAAGGCCCGTGGATCGCCAACCGACGCCACCGCCTTGCCGGCGGCGGACACGACCGTCAGCCAGCCGCGATGGCGCGACTCGACACGATCCCCGCGCGTGACCTCGACCAGGACCGGCGGCGCTGCTCCAGCTGCCGCCCGGGCCCTATTGCCCGTTGCTGCCGGTTCCCGGCCCGGTGGCTGCCCGTTCCCCACTTGGGGCGTCGGACTTGCTGAAGATCGAGCCCTGGCCGGACGGTGCGGCGGCGCTCACGGGCGGCGCGGACTGGCCCTTGCCCTGGGATGCCTGCTGGGGCGAGGCGGCCGGGCGGGCGGCGGGGCCGCCATCGTGGGTCATGATCACGGAGCCCTCCCAGTGGGCGCCCTCCTTGACCACCAGCACCTGCGTCGTGACCTTGCCCTTGACGCGGCCGGTCGAGCCGATCTCGAAGCGGCCACCGCAGTCGACATCGCCCTCGTAGTCGCCATTGATGATCACGTTGTGGGCGGTGATGCCGCTGCGCACGCGGGCCTGCGGGCTGATGATCAGCGTCCCCTGGCATTCGATTTCGCCTTGGGCCTCGCCCTCGATCCGCAGGTCGCGGTCCGAGACGTACTTGCCGTTGAAGCGGGCATGGGGATCGATCACGCTCTCGTTGCCGGAATCTGGCCGGCGGAACTCTGTCGGTGAAGGGGTCACGTCGACCTCACTGGTAAGGCTGTCGGGGTAGAGATTGCCGACGACATCCTCGCGCGACAAGGCGTCGGACTTGTTGTCTCGCTTGGATCCGAAGACCACGGCTAGCTCCTTCCTCTTCGGCGGCGACGCGCATGTCGCCGGTCGTGCGGGAATCTGGCGCGGACGGATAGCCTACCAGCGAACTCGCAAAGCAGGTAGTCCCAGGTACTGATGCCCAGCCCCGAGCACGATCCGGCGGAGTGGGAACGCTTGTCGCAGCAGTACCGCGACTACGCCCGCTTCGAGCTCACCACCCACGGCTCGCCGATCTACGCCACGATCTCCGCGGGCCTGGCCGACGATCGGGCGATCGGCAGCCTGGCGCTGGCGGCCCAGCCCGGCTTCCGAACCCCGCTGATCCTGCTGGCCGCCGTCCACCACCTGCTGCTCTCCGGCCTGAAGCACACGCTGGCCGCCTACTACCCCAGCCTGGCCGGAGCCGATGCGCGTCCCATCGATGATGGCCTGTACCCGGCGTTTGCCGACCTGGTCGCCGCCCACCGAGCCGCGGTCGCGGAGCTGGTTGCCACGCACACCACCCAGACCAACGAGGCGCGCCGCACCGTCCTGCTGGTCCCGCCGCTGGGGCTGATCGCCGAGGAGGCGGGCGCGCCGATCGCCCTGCTCGAGGTCGGCGCAAGCGCCGGCCTGAACCTGCTGCCGGACCGTTATGGCTTCACCATCGGGGCCGCGGGCTCCGGCGACCGCGATTCGCCGGTCCAGATCGCCTGCTCGGTGGAGGGAGATCTGCTGCCGCGCGTCCCCGCCACGGTGCCGCCCATCGGCTGGCGGGCCGGCATGGACGTCAACCCGCTCGACGTTCGCAGCCCCGACACGGTCGCCTGGCTGCGCGCCCTGATCTGGCCGGAGCACCTCGACCGCATGGCCATCCTCGATGGCGCGGTCGCCCTGGCCGCGGCCGATCCTCCCCGCCTGGTGCGGGGTGACCTTGCCGATGACCTGCCCGCCCTGGCTGCCGAGGCGCCGAACCAGCTGCCGCTGGTCGTGACCGACACCTGGGTGCTGGCGTACGTGACACCAGAGCGGCGCATGGACTTCGTGCGCGCGCTGCGCCGCACCGCAACCGAGCGAGGTCAGCCCCTGTGGCTGGTCTCGTGCGAGAGCCACACGGTGCTCGCCAGCCTGGAGGTGGGCATCGGCCAGGCGCCCGAGGGTACCGGCACCGGCCTCTCGGCCCTGTCCCTGCACCGGTTCGACCCCGACGGCGCCTCCCGCCACGACCTGCTGGCCGACTGCCACGCTCACGGCCGCTGGCTGCGCTGGCTGGACCGGGGCACTGCCGCGCCGGGCAGGGGCGGCGCGTAGAATCGCCCGCGATGGACGCCGCACGGCACCCGACCCTGCACGTCAGCGCGCATCCACTGGTCGCGCACAAGCTGGCCATCCTGCGCGACACCGGGACGGACACCAAGAAGTTCCGTGAGCTGGTGCGCGAGCTGACCTGGCTGCTCGGCTACGAGGCCATGGCCGACCTCGCCACCCGCGGCCGCCGCGTCCAGACCCCGCTGGAGGAGACGGACGGCGCGGAGGTCGAGCCGAGGGTCGGCCTGGTGCCGGTCCTGCGCGCCGGGCTGGGGATGGTGGACGCCATGCTGGAGCTGATCCCGACCGCCCAGGTGTGGCATATCGGCCTGTACCGCGACGAGCGCACCCTGAAGCCGGTCGAGTACTACAACAAGCTGCCTGACGCAGCGACGGTCCAGGTCTGCCTGATCCTGGATCCGATGCTCGCCACCGGCGGATCGGCGGCGGCCACGGTCGACATCCTCAAGGCATGGGGCGCGGCCCGCATCAAGCAGGTCAGCCTGATCGCCGCGCCCGAGGGCGTCGCAACCCTCTCCGGTGCGCATCCGGACGTCGACATCCACGTGGCGGCCGTCGATCGCGAGCTGAACGAGCGCGGCTACATCGTGCCCGGCCTCGGCGACGCCGGCGACCGCCAATTCGGCACCTTCGCCGGTCCCGCGTCCGAGCCCGGGCATGCCGCGGGCGACGAGACGGCCGAGGTGGTGCGCCGCCTGCAGCGGGACCTCGCCAGCCGCTCCTGACGAGGTGGCGGCTCCAGCCTGCACGGCGAGCCGCGGGTTTTCGGGCAACGAAATGTCCCGAAAGAACTGCCCTCGGACTTGATGCAATCGCCGCCGCTGGCCGCCCCTTCGGGACAACCAAAGAATAGGGTCCGCGCCGCGGCGGGCACAAGCCCCCTTATCCCCGAACTTCGGCTCCGCCGGCCGAGTTATCCACGATGTATCCCCAACGTGGATATTGATCCACGCTTGACGCGGCCTTGTGGATCCCTCAACCGACGGCGTCGCCGTTGCCGCTTCCGTTACCGCCCGCCCACGGACGCGGCACGGCCAGCGGCGGCTCCACCTCCATCTCATCGACGGCCGTTGGCCCAGGCGGCGAGCCATCCTCCTCCTGGGTCCGCGGCGCAAGCGGTGCGGGAGTCGCTTCGCTCTGCTCGGCGTGGATGACGTGCATGACCGCGTTGATCAGGGCCAGGTGCGTGAAGGCCTGCGGGAAGTTGCCCAGGTGGCGCCCGGTCTCCGGATCGATCTCCTCGCCGTAGAGATCCAAAGGGCTGGCGAAGGAGAGCAGCCGCTCGCACAGTCGCCGCGCTCGCTCCAGCTCGCCGATCTCGACCAGCGCCGACACCATCCAGAACGAGCAGATGGTGAAGGTGCCCTCCTTGCCGGACAGGCCGTCATCGGTCTCGTCCGTGCGGTAGCGCAGCACCAGGCTGTCTTCAGTCAGCTCGTTGGCGATGGCGTGGATCGTGTTCACGATCCGTTCATCGTCAGGCGGTAGGAAGCGCACCAGCGGCAGCAGCAGGAGCGACGCGTCGAGCGCATCGGTGTCGTAGTGCTGGGTGAAGACGCCGCGCTTGTCGACGCCGTGCGCCAGCACATCGGCCTTGATCTGGTCGGCAGCCGCCTGCCAGCGATCCACGTGCTCGTCATCCTCGCGCAGCCGCGCCAGCCGCGCGCCGCGGTCGCAGGCAACCCAGCACATGACCTTCGACGAGGTGAAGTGCTTGGCGTCGCCCCGCACTTCCCACATGCCGCGATCGGGCTCCTGCCAGTGGGCGATGGCCTTCTCCACCTGCTTGACCAGGATCGGCCAGATCGCCTCATCCAGAGCGTCGCGGGAGCGGGTGTGCAAATACACCGAGTCGAGCATGGCGCCCCACATGTCGTGCTGGCGCTGCTTGTGGGCGCCGTTGCCGACCCGGACTGGCCGGGCGCCCTCGTAGCCGTGCAGGTGCGTCAGCTCCCGCTCCTCGAGATCGCGCTCGCCGCCGACGCCGTACATGACCTGCAGGTCCTCGCTGCCCGCCACCTCGGCGATGAAGTACATGAAATCGGCAGCCTCCCAGTCGAAGCCGAGGCTGTACATGCCCCACAGGGCGAAGGTCGCGTCGCGGATCCAGGAGTAGCGGTAGTCCCAGTTCCGCTCGCCGCCCGGCGTCTCGGGCAGCGAGGTGGTAGCCGCTGCCACCAACGCGCCGGTCGGAGCGTAGTGGAGGCCCTTGAGCGTCAGCGCCGAGCGCTCCAGGTACCTGCGCCACGGGTGATCCGGGAAATGCCCGCGAGCCAGCCAATGTTGCCAGTGGTGCGCCGTCCAGACCAACCGCCCGTACGCATCGTCAGAGGTCCGCGGCGGCGCAACGCTGCCCCACGACAGCGCCACGAAGCGGCTCTCGCCCTCCTTGAGCATGGTTCGCGCGATGGCGCGCGGTCCTTCGAAGCCGATGTTCAGGTCACTCGTCAGCGTCAGCTGCTGCTCGGTGCTGGAACATGAGCACGTGCCCTGGTGGTAGCCAGCCTCGCTATATGACCACGAGCCGAAGGTGCGGCCGTAGTCGAATACCGGCTCGCAATCCATGATCAGCTGGACCGATCCGTTCACGCAGCGCACCGTGCGCAGCAGGATGTGCTGGGCGTCGTAATCGGTGGGTGCCCGACGCTGGGTGCCCGAGCGCTCCTCTTCCTCGTGCCACGGCCCAATCAGTAGGACGTCGCGGACGATGATCCAGCCAGTGCTCGTTCCCCAGCTGGTCTCCAGCACGTTGGTGCCGGGCAGGTAGCGCCTGGAGGCAGGCACCTGGACGTCGGCCGGCCCGAAGCGGAAGCCGCCGGCATCGCGGTCCAGGATGGCCCCGAACACGCTCGCCGAGTCGACGCGCGGCACGCACAGCCACTCGACGTTTCCGGAAGGAGCGACCAGGGCGGTCGTCTCGCAGTCGGACAGGAAGCCGTACTCGGCAATGGGCGGGAAGGGCGAGCCGGTGTACCCGGCGCGGCTGGTCGGTCCCATTGAGCTCATCGGTTCCATCCGATGGTTGCCCTGCATGCTCGCCTCCGTGAGGGTCGTCTGTGTTACCACGCCACGGCCATGACGCGCCAGCCCCAAAACGGCCAAATCAGGCTCCGCTGCTACACTCCGGCCGATGCCTGACGCACACGTCAAGGTGGCGATCACCGGCGCCGCCGGCCAGATCGGCTACGCGCTGGTCTTCCGCATCGCCTCGGGTGAGATGTTCGGCCCCGACACCACCGTCGACCTCCAGCTGCTGGAGCTCGAGGCGGCGTTGCCCGCGCTGGAGGGCGTGGCCATGGAGCTGGACGACTGCGCCTTTCCGCTGCTCAAGGGCATCGTCCGTACATCCGATGCCAATCAGGCCTTCGCCGGCGCCAACTGGGCCCTCCTGGTGGGCGCGGTGCCGCGCAAGGCCGGCATGGAGCGCAAGGACCTGCTGACCATCAATGGCGGCATCTTCACCGGCCAGGGCCGGGCCATCGCCGAGAACGCGGCGGGCGACGTGCGCGTGCTGGTGGTCGGCAACCCGTGCAACACCAACTGCCTGATCGCCGCCGCCAATGCGCCGGAGATCCCCGACGACCGCTGGTTCGCCATGACCATGCTCGACGAGAACCGCGGTCGCAGCCAGCTGGCGCAGCGCGCGGGCGTGGACGTCACGGAGGTCCGCGACCTGGCGGTGTGGGGCAATCACTCCAGCACGCAGTTCCCGGACGTCTACCACGCCACCGTCGGCGGCCGCCCCGCGCAAGACGTGATCGACGACGAAGGCTGGCTCCAGAACGACTTCATCGGCGCGGTGCAGCAGCGGGGCGCGGCCATCATCGCGGCCCGCGGCCAGTCGAGCGCGGCCAGCGCCGCCAACGCGGTGATCGACACGGTGCGCAACGTCAGCCGGCCGACCGGCGAGATCTTCAGCGCGGCCGTCCGCGCGCCTGGAGACGCATCGGGCTATGGCATTCCGCAGGGGCTGGTGTTCGGATATCCCCTGCGGGCAACGGCGCCCGGCGAGGTGGAGATCGTGCAGGGCGTCCAGCACGGCGAGTGGGCGCAGTCCATGATCGACGCAACTCGCGATGAGCTCCTCGAGGAACGTGAGGCTGTGAAGGACCTTCTGCCATGACCAACCAGGCGCCGCCACGGACCGATGTGGCCTCACTGACCTATGGCGACCGCTCCGTTGACCTGCCGCTGGTGCATGGCACCGAGGACGAGGTCGCGGCCGACATCTCGAAGCTGCGCGGCGACACCGGCCTGATCACGCTGGACGTCGGCTACGGCAACACCGGCGCCACCCGCTCGGCCATCACCTTCCTGGATGGGGAGCAGGGGATCCTCCGCTACCGCGGCTACCCCATCGAGGAGCTGGCGGGGCGGAGCACCTTCCTGGAGGTCGCCTACCTGCTCATCTACGGGGAGCTGCCGACCCGCGACGAGCTGGACCACTTCGTGGCCGAGATCACGCACCACACCCTCATCCGCGAAGAGATGCGGCACTTCTTCGACTCGTTCCCCCATGACGCGCACCCGATGGCGGTGCTCGCCTCCGGCACGGTGGGGATGAGCACCTTCTACCCGGACAGCCACGAGATAGCCGACGCGGCGGCGGTGGAGCTCACCACCCTCCGCCTGATCGCCAAGCTGCCGACCCTGGCCGCCTGGTCGTTCAAGAAGGCGATCGGCCAGCCCTACGTCTACCCGCGCAACGACCTGGGCTACGCGGCCAACCTGCTGCACATGATGTTCGCCGTTCCCTCCGAGCCGTACGAGGTCAAGGCGGAGGTCGCCGAGGCGCTGGACCTGCTGCTCATCCTGCACGCCGACCACGAGCAGAACTGCTCCACCGCCACGGTGCGTATGGTCGGCAGCGGGCACGCCAACCTGTACGCGTCGATCAGCGCCGGCATCTCCGCGCTGTGGGGACCGCTGCATGGCGGCGCCAACGAGGCGGTGATCCGGACCCTGGAGCGGATCGTGGCGGACGGCGGCGACGTCCAGAAGTGGGTCGACAAGGCCAAGGATCCCGACTCGAACTTCAAGCTGCCCGGCTTCGGGCATCGCGTTTACAAGAACTTCGACCCGCGGGCGACCATCATCAAGCGCGCTGCCGAACGGGTGCTCGAAGCCACCGGTGCCGACGGCGAGCTGTTCGAGGTGGCAAAGCAGCTGGAGGAGGTCGCCATCCACGACGAGTACTTCGTCGAGCGGAAGCTGTATGCGAACGTCGACTTCTACTCCGGCCTCATCTACCACGCCATCGGCTTCCCGAAGAACATGTTCACCAACTGCTTTGCCATCGGCCGCCTGCCCGGCTGGATAGCGCAGTGGCAGGAGATGATCCGCGACCCGGAGACCAAGATCGGCCGGCCGCGCCAGGTGTACACCGGGCCGACGGCGCGGGCCTACGTTCCCATCGACGCTCGCTGAGCCGATGCTCCGCGCCTGCCGCCGCGACGGCGAGCGCCAAGCAGCGCGGGTCGCATTTGTGACTGACGCCGCCGATGGTGCCCGACCTACCATGCCGCGCACATGAAGCTCACCGTCCTGGGCCGCAGCCCGGCTCGACCCAATCCCGGAGAAGCCTGCGCCGGCTACCTGATCGAAGGAGGCGGCGCCCGCGTGCTGATGGACGTCGGTCCCGGGGTGGTCGCCCAGCTTCTGCGTCGCAACACGCCGGATGAGCTGGATGCTGTGGTGATCAGCCACATGCACACCGACCACTGCCTTGACCTGGTGACGCTGCGCTACTGCTATCCGTGGATCGATGTCGCCAAGAAGCGGCTGCTGGTGATCGTGCCGCCGGGCGCCACCGCGCAGCTGGCCGAGATGGCGCTGGGCGCGGGCTACATGAACTTCTTCGACAAGAGCTTCATCTTCGTGGAGCACGATGGGAAGCGCCCGATCGAGGTCGGCAACCTGCGCCTGGAGCCGGATGAGACGCAGCACTTCGTGCGGACCTGGGGCTTCCGCATCAGCGCCCGTGGCACCGACGAGGATCCGGACAAGGTCCTGGCCTACTCGGCAGACGCGGGCCCGTGCCCCGCGCTGCCGCGCATCGCGGATGGTGCCGAGCTGTTTCTGTGCGAGGCTGCGCTCCGCTCCCTGAATGAGGACGACCCCGAGCCACAGAGCCGCGGCCACCTGCTGCCATCAGAGGCCGCTCGCCTGGCGCGCCAGGCCGAGGTCAAGCGCCTGGTGCTGACCCACATCCCGCTCCCCGATCGCGGAGCCTGGGCCCTGGAACAGGCGGCCGCCGAGTACCACGGACCGCTGGAGATCGCCGAGCCGCTGCGGACCTACGAGGTTTAGGAGCCCGCGTCCGGATCCTCCACCCGCACGCGAGCGATATACCGATCGGCGGACCAGGTGACGACCGCCCACACGATCGACAGGATCAGGGTCGCCCCCACCAGGATTGCCGACACCGGCAGGAACCCCGAACCCAGGGAGGCGCCCACCACCAGCAGCCCCACGGCGATGACCAGCACGATCGAGCCGATCATGGCCAACCCGATCTTGGCCGCGGTCCACAGGAACCAGCCCAGCGAATGGCCCTGGGCCCGGCCGGTGAGCCACAGCAGCGTGGGTCCCGAGGCTCCGAACAGGGCCACATAGAACCCGACCGAGCTGAAGAGGACGTCGGCGCCCAACCGCTGCCGCGCGACCACCGCCGCGAAGATCCAGGCCGCCAGCAGGGCGCTGGCCGCGCCGGTGCCGATCAGCCAGACCAGCAGCAGGGTGGCCGTGCCGGCCGACAGCCGCTCGACCAGCTCGCCATCGCTACCCTCCACCAGCTCGGTAGGGCCGTCAGGCGCCAGCTCAGGCGGTACGGACGGTCGCTCAGCTGGTGCGGACGGCCGCTCAGGCGGCGCGTCGGGAGGGCGCGGCTCCTCGCTCACCCGGCGCTGATGCCGGCGCCGGCGAACGCCGCCTCCAGGTCGGCGATCAGGTCGGTGGACGACTCGATGCCGACCGACAGCCGGACCAGGCCCGGCGGCACGGCCAGGGACGAGTCGGCGACCGACAGGTGGGTCATGGCCGCCGGCAGCTCGATCAGCGACTCCACGGCGCCCAGCGACTCCGCCAGCGTGAAGAGGCGCGTGCACGCCACGAAGCGGCGGGCGGCCTCGTCGTCGGCGTTCATCTCGAAGCTGACCATGCCGCCGGGGAGTCGCATCTGCCGCACGCACAGCTCGCGCTCCGGGTTGTCGTGCAAGCCGGGGTAGTAGACGCGTCGCACCTCCGGCCGCCCTTCGAGCCAGTAGGCGATGGCAGTGGCATTGGCGCAGGCGCGCTCCATGCGGACCGCCAGTGTCCGCATGCCGCGCAGCACCAGCCAGCAGTCGAACGGCGACGGCACCGCGCCGGCGGCGTTCTGGTGGAAGCGCAGCCGCTCCGCCAGGTCGTCACGGTTGGTGGCGACCAGCCCACCGACCACGTCCGAGTGGCCGCCAAGGTACTTGGTCGCCGAGTGCATGACGATGTCGGCGCCAAGGTCCAGCGGTTGCTGCAGGAAGGGCGTGGCGAACGTGTTGTCGACCACGGTCATCGCACCTCCCTGACGCGCGACCTCGGCCGTCGCGGCGATGTCCGCGATCTTGAGCAGTGGGTTGGTGGGCGTCTCGATCCAGACCAGCCCCACCGGCCCTCGCTCGCGCACCGCCTCCGGCGAGACTGCCGCCCGCACCGCTTCCGGATTGGTGACGTCCACCGGGTCGACGTTGACGCCGTAGCGCGACCAGACCTTGTCGGCCAGCCGCCACGTCCCGCCGTAGACGTCGTCGCACATCACCACGCGCTGGCCGGGTTCGGTCAGGTACAGGATGTTCTGGGTGGCGGCCAGGCCCGACGCGTACGCGAACCCGTGCTCGGCGCCCTCCAGCACGGCGATGGCCGCCTCCAGCGAGCGCCGGGTGGGATTGTCCGAGCGGCCGTACTCGAACCCCGCGCGTGTCTGGCCGACGGCATCCTGCTTGAAGGTGGTGCTCATCTGGATCGGTGGGACCACCGCGCCGGTGGTCGGATCGGGCTCCCAGCCGGCGTGGACGACCTTGGTCTCGAAGTCGTCAGTCATGCCGTCCGACAAGGCGCCAGGTGAGCGGCAGCAGGCCGGCGGCCAGGGCGACCTTCAGTGCATCGCCGATCACGAACGGCCAGAGGCCTGCCTCCAGCGCAACGAAGAGGGGCATACCCGTCGATGCCATGAGCCACGGGACTCCGAAGGCGTAGATGATCAGGTTGCCGAGCACCATGATCGCCACCGTGCCGCTCGCCGTGCGATCGGCGCCTCGGCTGGCAAGGGCGCCCACCACCGACGCCGCCACCACGAAGCCGATGATGTAGCCGAACGTGGGACCGCCGAAGCCAGATTCGCCATGGGCGAACCACGCCACGCCGAGGCTCCCCGCCACGAGGTACAGGAGCATTGCCGCGCCGCCGCGCCACGGACCGAGCGCTGCGCCGGACAGCAGCACGGCGAATGTCTGGAGCGTGATCGGCACCGGCGTATACGGCAGCGGGATGGCAACCTGGGCGCAGAGCCCGGTGAGCGCCGCCGCACCGACGATCAGCAGGACGTCGCGCAGCAGGGCGCCTGGCAGCAGATCGGCCAGGACGCGCGGCCGAGACGCGGAGGCGGCGGTCATCGGGTACGCGGGAAGCCCAGGTCGACCTTGGACGTGGACGGATCGGGCCAGCGCGCGGTCACCACCTTGCCGCGGGTGTAGAACTGGATCCCCTCTGGCCCGTACATGTGCAGGTCACCGAACAGCGATGACTTCCAGCCGCCGAAGCTGTAGTAGGCGACCGGCACCGGGACCGGCACGTTGACGCCTACCATGCCCACGTTCACCTCGAACTGGAACTGGCGTGCCGCTCCCCCGTCCCGCGTATAGATGGCCGTGCCGTTGGCGTATGGGTTGTCCTCGATCACCTGCATCGCATCGGCATAGGTGGGAACGCGGATGATCTCGAGCACCGGCCCGAAGATCTCGTTGCGATAGCAGTCCATCTCGGGCGTGACGTGGTCGAGCAGGGAGACTCCCAGGAAGAACCCCTCGCCGTCCCTGTGGAGGGCGTGTTCTCGACCGTCCACGCGCAACGTGGCGCCCTGCTCGCGGCCGCTGTCCAGGTAGCTCGCCACCTTGTCGCGATGCTCGCGGGTGATCAGCGGCCCCATCTCCGACTCCGGATCGCTCCCCGGCCCGACCTTGATCTTGGGCAGCCGCTCCTCGATGGCGTGGACCAGCGGATCGCCGGCATCGCCGACAGCCACCACCACGCTGATCGCCATGCAGCGCTCACCGGCCGAGCCGTAGGCGGCCGACACCGCGGCGTCGGCGGCCATGCCGATGTCCGCATCGGGCAGGACCACCATGTGGTTCTTGGCCCCGCCCAGTGCCTGGACGCGCTTGCCGTGCTTGGTGCCGGTCTCGTAGATGTAGCGCGCAATCGGCGTCGAGCCAACGAAGCTGACGGCGGCGATGTCTGGGTGCTCCAGGATGGCGTCGACGGCCACCTTGTCGCCGTGGACCACGTTGAACACGCCGTCCGGCAGCCCGGCTTCCTGCAGCAGCTCGGCGAGGTACATGGAGGCCGATGGGTCCTTCTCGGAGGGCTTGAGGATGAACGTGTTCCCGCACGCGATGGCGTTGGCGAACATCCACATCGGCACCATGGCGGGGAAGTTGAACGGCGTGATTCCGGCCACCACGCCCAGCGGCTGGCGAATCTGGTAGACGTCGATTCCAGCCGAGGCTTGCTCGCTGTAGGTGCCCTTGATCAGGTGCGGGATGCCGCAGGCGAACTCCAGGTTCTCCAGCCCGCGCCCCACCTCACCCTCGGCGTCGGTCGGTACCTTGCCGTGCTCCGCGGTCAGAAAGGCTCCGATGTCCTTGCGGTGCTCATCGACCAGGTTGCGGATGCGGAACAGGATCTCGGTGCGCTTGCTCAGCGACGTGGCGCGCCAGGCGGGGAAGGCGTCACGCGCCGTGCGGACCGCGGCATCGACCTCGTCGGCGGTAGCGAAGTCGACCTCACGCGCGACCTTGCCGGTCGCCGGGTTGTAGACGGGTCCCTGGCGGCCCGATGTGCCGGCCACGCGCTTGCCGCCGATCCAATGGTTGACCCGGTGCAGCGCGGCCGGGGCGTCCGCGGGACGTGTTTCAGCTACCTGGGCCATGCCGTTTGCCTCATGGATGGAGCCACAACCTTACTCCGCGGAGGTCGCGATCGGCAGCAGCGCCTCAGTGCGGTGCGGCGATGGTGGCGGGCTGCGGCTGCTCGGCCGTCCGAAGGCTGGCGGCCCAGGCGGCAACCTCTGTGCGCCGGGCGACCCCCAGCTTGGCCAGGATGTGCTCGACGTGAGCACTCACCGTCTTGGGTGCGACGGACAGCTCGGCTCCGATTTGGGCGTTGGTCATGCCCGCGGCAATGAGGCGCGCGACCTCGAACTCGCGGACGGTCAGCGGGCGCCATGGCTCCTGCTCCCGTCCGCGACCGCGGCTGGCCTTGGCGAGCTCATCCGCGCGGGCGAGCATCGGTGGACTGCCAATCACCTCGGCTCGGGCGCGCGCCTGGCCCAGGACGTCAGCTGCGTCCGCATACCGATTCATGCGGATGAGGCATTGCGCCAGGTCGAGCTGGCCCCAGAGCGCCTCCCAGCTCCGGCCGTGCTCTTCCCAGCCACGAATGGCGCGCTCCAGCGCCTCGCGGGCCACGGAGAGCGATCCGCCGGCCAGGCGCACCAGGCCATGGGCATGGCTCAGCGCTGCTCCTGCGACCGAGTCCCAACCTGTCAGGAACTCACGGGCCTGGGCAAGCCATCGCTCAGCCTCGTCCGGCCGGCGCGCGGCGATGAAGCTGCGAGCGCCAGTGACCACGAACGGAATGAACAGAGCGCGTTCGCCGGCCGCGGTGGCCGTCGACCACGCCTCCTGGCAGCGCGCAACCGCATGGTCGGGCCGACCTTCCTGCAGGTCGGTCTCCGCCAGCGCCCAGAGTGGCGTCAGGATGAGGGCCGGCTCGCCAATGTGCCGACTTGTGGCCAGTGACTCTTCCAGCCAACGGCGCGCCTCTGCCGGGTTTCCACGGCCCATGGCAACGAGGCCGATTACGTCCTGACAGCCGATGCTGCCGCGGCGGCAGCCGCGATCGACGAGCTCCTGCCGCGCTCGCTCGTCGGCCAGGTCCCAGCGTCCGGCTCCCCACTCGAGGATCCCGGCGGTGGTTGCCATCATTTGGCGGCAGTGCGATTGCTCGATGGCATCGGCGTATTGCAGGCCCTCGGCCAGTGCCACCTGGGCGGCCTGCGGATCCATGATCCGAGCCGCCAGGATCGCCAGGTTCCGGTAACCGGTCACGCCGACTCCTTCGAATCCGGCATCACGGGCCTCACGCGCGGCGCGCATCCCGTCGCGCATCCCGCTCTCGTAGCGACCGGCCACGATGTCGATCCGTCCCAGCAGGAGGTCGGCATCGAGGACGTTCTCCTGGTCATTCATCGAGGCGGCCAGCTCGCGGGCCTGCTGTGCCAGCTCCCGCGCGCCCTCCGCGTCAGAGCCAAGGACCCGACACTCCGCTTCGGAGATATAGGCCCACGCGCGCAGCTGCTCGCGCTGGGGGGTTGGCGGTAGATCCGCTATTTCGGCGAGCGCCTGCTCGACGTATGCCCGGGGCTTCTCGGTCGGCTCGCCATAACGGAATGCCACCGAGAACAAGTTGAGCAGCTGCTCTGCCGCGTCGAGCGGCCTGCCGGCCTCCAGGTACAGCTCCCTGGCGCGAGTCGCGGCAATCAAAAGGTCGTCGTTCTGTTCGACGGCTCCGGCCGCACCGGCGTAGTTCCCGTACAGCTCGGCCTGCTCTTCAACCGGCAGGTCGTCGGGCATGTTCGCGATCGCTCGCTGATAGAGCTCGTACGCCTCTTGCCGCGCTGAGATCCGGCTCGCCTCACCCGCCGCCGCGAGGGACGCCCGGTACGCCTGCGACCGCAGCCCGGCCTGCTCGTAGTGGCGCGAGGCGTGGACGACGCTCGATGCCTCGAGGCTCATGACGAACTCGGCTGCCTGGGCGTGGAAGCGCCGCAGCTGTGACGGCGTGACCGAGTCATAGATCGCATCACGCAGGAGCTGGTGGCGGAAGTCGTAGTAGCCGTGGTCGATGTACTGGAAGGGATAGATGATGGCTGCGTCCTGGAGCTCCTGGAGCGTCGGTTCAAGCTCCGCCAACTGTCGGTCAACCACGCCCGCCAGGACATCCGGGCTGAAGCAGCGCCCGATCACCGCGCCTGCGCGAGCGATGGTCCGGGCGTCTTCTGATAGCCGATCCAGACGCACCAGGACCGCGTCGCCGATCGTGTCCGGCACGTGGGCCTCTCGGATTCGCCTGCCGTCGGCGCGCGCATCGTCATCGAGGGCAGCCAGCAGCTCCTCGATATGCAGCGGGATGCCATTGGTGCGCTCCTGGACCGCCTCCACCACATCGCGTGGAGCCGGCAGCTCGCCGCCAAGGATCAGGGTCGTCGCAATGGCGGTTTCGTCGACGGTCAGAGGGCGGAGCCGGACCTCTTCGGCGTGGCGTTGACTGAGGATGCGCGACCGCCATTCGCGGTGGATGCCATCGGCAGGGAACTCGTCCGGCCGGTAGCCAGCCACCAGCACAAGCGGCAGCTCGTGCGCATGACGCGCCAGCTCGCCGATGACCTCCAGGCTCATCTCGTCGGTCCAGTGCAGGTCGTCGAAGATGAGCATCGTCGGCCGATCAATCGCTGCCACGATCCGGTCTGCCGCGGCGCGGACGATCAACCGGCGCGCGCCAAGGGCGTCCCCATCGTGCTTGCCGTCGATGGCCAGCAGGTCGTCCGACAGGCTTCCCCAAACCTCGCTGTCCCGCATCCCGGCGGCCATCTCGCGGATTGAGGCGAGCGGCACCTGGTGATCTTGGGGCGCCACGGACCCACCATCGCTGCGCAGGCCGGCTGCTTCGGCCTTGCGATCGGCGGCTCGAATCAACCGCGTCTTGCCGAGCCCGGCTTGACCGGAAAGGAAGACGGCATTGCCGCGGCCGCTGAGGGCCTCGGCGATCAGCCGATCGAAAAGCTCGAGAAGTTCGTCGCGACCGACGAGGATCGGGCACAGAACGTGACCGGCGCTGTTCATGGCGCGCAGTCTACGACGCGTCGCCCAGGTTCTCGCATCGGTCGAATGACCGATGGGTTCCCTCGTGGCCGCCACCAATCCGCGCGGACATCGGTCGATCGAGCTGGGGGCCCATCGGTCATCCACACGATGACGCCCTGAGCGCTCTCGCCGACCCTCGTGCGGCAACAACCCGCCGCAGAGGAACTGCATGGCCAAGTTCATGGACGTCCACACCGGCTTCATCGGCGTGACGGCCCAGCAGCTGAAAGAGGCGCACGAGCGCGACCTCGCCATCGAGGCCGATGAGGGCGTCCATTTCGAGCACGCCTGGCTCGATCCGGTGCGCGGCAAGGTCTTCTGCCTTGCCAGCGGACCGACTCGGCACGCCGTCATTCGCATTCACGAGCGGGCAGGACATCCGACCCAGGAGATCTACGAGCTCACGGTCGAGGTCTGACCCCATCCGCCAGAGGAGGCAGGAGCGATGCATGACTACACGGCGTGGCAGGTCCACGAGCACCGGACAAGGGAGTTCGCACGCGAAGCGGATGCATCCCGACTCGCGGCGATCGCGAAAGCGGGGCGAACGCGGCGCCATCCGCGCGCAACTCCTCGCCACTGGGTTTCGCTCGTCCTGTCTCGCTTTTCACTCGCGGCATGGCGCACACCGGCTGACAAATCGGTCGACCCGATCGCAAGCACATAGGTAAGACGCCGGATGCGCGATATCGAGCGCAACCGGCACGTTGACATCCCAAAAGAAGGAGAATCCAGATGCCTCTGTTCATGGACGTTCACAACCTCGACGGCGGAGTCGCCGCCGCGGACGTGGCCAAGGCCCACGAGGCCGATCTCAAGACCCAGGACCAATACGGGGTGAATTACCTGCGCTACTGGGTCGATGAGGGCGACGGAAAGATCTTCTGCCTGGTCGATGCCCCGGACGCCGATGCGGCCAGCACCGTTCATCGCGAGGCTCACGGACTCGTGGCCAACGAGATCTTTCCGGTACAGGAAGGAATCTGATCAGTGCCCGCAACGTTCTCGTTGCAGCTGACCACAGAGGAGGAACCACAAATGCGCACGTCCCTCAGCCGCCGCATCTCGGCGGCATTCATCGCCGCGGTAGTGCTCGCAAGCTTCTCGATGGGGCTGGCAAGCGCCAATCGCGAGTCCGCGCTGGAGCGCGCCCGCGAGCAGACTGACAAGTTCCACAACATCCAGCGTGCTCTCAACGCCGGCTACGGCCTTCCACCGGCCCCCGCCCCGTTGCACGAGTGCATCTCGTCCTTCGACAACACCGGAGCCATGGGCTTCCACTACATCAACGGGGGACTGCTGGACGGTGAGGCACACGTCGGAAAGCCGGAGGCCCTCGTCTATGCCCCCGATGGGCAGGGCAATCTGCAGCTGGTGGCGCTCGAGTACGTCATCTTTGCCGATGCCTGGACCGGCGCCGAGCCACCGATGCTCTTCGGCAAGATGTTCATGTTCACCCCGGCGCCGAATCGGTACGAGATCCCGGCCTTCTACTCGCTCCACGTCTGGCTGTGGAAGGACAATCCAGCCGGCCTCTTCAAGCCGTTCAACCGCAGGGTCAGCTGCGACAACGCCTGACCCGCTCTCCTTTGACCTTGGTCTGGGGGCCGCCCGCCGGGGCGGCCTTCAGCCTTGTGGCGCGCCCCGCTTGACGACGACCCCAGCTCGCGTGGCACGCCAGTCGTAGTCGGCAGCGGACTCCCCTTGCGCGAGCAGGCCGTTGTCACGCAGCCATTCATCGTTGAAGAGCTTGCCCACGTAGTTTCGACCGCCATCCGGCAGGATCACCACGAACACGGCGTCCGGATCGTCCAGCTCGCGCGCCACCTGCAGCGCCGCCCACAGCGCAGTGCCGCACGACTCCCCCATCAGGATCCCCTCAGCCGCCGTGGACTGGCGCGCGGTGAGCATCGAATCGCGATCGCTGACGCGTACGATCAGGTCGCACGCATCGGTGTCGTAGGTGGCCGGCCAGAAATCCTCGCCGATCCCCTCGGTCAGGTACGGCTGCGGATCGGCCCCGGAGTAGACGCTGCCGGCCGGATCGGCGCCCACCACCTGCACGGCCGGGTTCCTCTCCCGAAGGTAGCGGCTGGCACCACTGACCGTGCCGCCCGTGCCGAGCGCGACCACCAGGTGCGTGACGCGCCCCTCGCTTGCCTGCCAGATCTCAGGGCCGGTGGTCAGGTAGTGCGACTCCGGGTTGGCGGGGTTGGCGTACTGGTCCGGTTTCCAGGCTCCCGGCGTCTCGCGGGCGATCCGATCGGAGACGCGGTAGTAGGAGCGCTCGTCATCCGGGTCGACGTCGGTGGGGCAGATCACCACCTCCGCGCCGTAGGCGCGCAGCAGGGCGCGCTTCTCCTCCGACTGCTTGTCGGCCATGACGAAGATGCACCGATAGCCCTTGATTGCCGCCGCCATGGCCAGGCCGACGCCGGTGTTGCCGCTGGTCGGCTCCACGATCACGCCCCCGGGCTTCAGCAGTCCGGCCCGCTCCGCCGCCTCGATCATGGGCAGCGCGATCCGGTCCTTGACCGATCCGCCGGGATTCATGTGCTCCAGCTTGCCGACGATGCGCGGCGCCAGTCCAGCGGCCAGGCGGTCGAGCGCCACCAGCGGGGTGCCGCCGACGGCCGCCGTCACATCGGGCAGGATGCGGCGTTCAGCCAGCGCTTGGCTCCGTCGTGGGTTCGGCTGGCGGCCCGGCACCGTCCGCCTCCGCCGCAGCAGCCGCCTCCTGCGCCTCTTTCTCCTTGATCCAGGCGCCCGGCACACCCCAGCCACGGGCGTGGCGCAGCCATAGGAACCCACCGGCACCGATGAAGGTGATGATGCCCAGCCAGATGGCGGTCGGCACACCCAGGATGATCCAGTTCTGCACGCGGAAGGTCTCCAGCCATGTGCGCTCGGCCGAGTACCACATCAGGTAGATGAGCAGGATGTCGCCGTCGTACAGCCAGGTGGCGAAGCGGCGGCCGATCCACATGATCACCCCGAAGCCGATCAGGCTCAGGATGGCCTCGTAGGCGAAGAGCGGGTGGAAGCGGGTCGTCTCGGGAAACAAGTCCATGTTTGCCCATTCACCGATGCGGTGCGGGGCACTGATCGGGATCCCCCACGGCAGGGTGGTCGGCGGGCCGTACAGCTCCTGGTTGACGAAGTTGCCGAGCCGCCCGATGGCTTGGCCGAGCAGCATGGCCGAGGCGAACACGTCCAGCCAGCGCGCGGTGTTCTGCCCGATCCAGCGGGTGTAGAGCCAGATGGCCAGCACGCCGCCGATCACGGCACCCGGGATGCCCAATCCGCCGGTCCAGATCTGCGGGATCTGGACCAGGTGCTGCGAGTAGAAGTCCCACTGGTGGATGACGTGGTAGGCGCGGGCACTGATGACGGCCGCCACCAGCACCGGCAGCAGCATGCTCCAGCCGACATCCGGGTTCATGCCACGGCGACGGGCCTCGATCGTCCCCACCCAGCCGGCGGCCAGCACGGCCAGGGCGATGATGATCCCGTACCAGTGGACGCTGATCGGCCCAATCGGGCCAAACGGGCCAATTGTGAATGCGACGGGATCGATCACGGCCGCGATTCTAACCCGCCTCGCCGCTCACGCCCCGGAGGGCCTCATCCGCCGACGTCGAGCGCTCAACCGGCGTGGGCTCGTCGGGGAAGCGCTCCAGCTGCCAGAGCATCGGGAAGAGCCTGGTCCACACGACGCCGACCACCAGCGTCGCCACCCCGCCCACCAGGACCGCCGGCACGACGCCCCACCAGGCGGCGGTCACGCCAGACTCGAACTCGCCGAGCTCGTTGGAGGCGCCGATGAAGACGGCGTTCACGGCGCTGACTCGGCCGCGGATGACGTCCGGTGTCTGGAGCTGCACCAGCAGGTGCCGCACGTACATGCTGACCATGTCGGAGGCGCCCAGCACCCCCAGCGCGACGAGCGACAGCCAGAACGAGCTCGACAGCCCGAACACCACGATCGAGATGCCGAACACGAACACGCCGCCGAACAGCCAGCGACCCACCGACGTCCGGACGGGTCGCAGGGCCAGCACACCACCGGCCAGGGCGGCACCGACCGCCGGGCCGGCGCGGAGGAACCCCAGCCCTACGGGGCCGACATGCAGCACGTCGCTGGCGAAGGCAGGCAGCAGCGCCGTGGCGCCGCCGAACAGCATGGCGAACAGGTCCAGCGACATGGAGCCCAGGATCGGCTTGTGATCCCGCACGAAGCGCACGCCCGACAGCAGGCTGCGCATTGTTATCGGCTCGGCCGCGTCACCGTCCACGCTCCCGCCGGCCCGCAGCCGCCAGATGAAGTAGGCCGAGATCAGGATCAGCACGGTGACCGTGGCGTAGACCACGCCGGTGCCGACCAGGATCAGGAGGCCAGCCACGGCCGGGCCGGCGATGGTGGCGATCTGCATGGTCGAGGTGTTGAGGGCGACGGCATTGCCGAAGTCGGAACGCGGCACCAGGTTCGGCAGCAGTGCCTGGCTGGTTGGCATGTTGAAGGCCCGCACCACGCCGAACAGGGCCATCACGATGAAGATCGGCAGCACCGCGGTCACGCCCAGCAGGGCGAAGGCGGTGAGCAGCGCCGAGGCCACGGCGGCAAGCAGGTAGCACGCCAGGATCACCCGCCGCCGGTCGTAGCGATCTGCGATGTGGCCGGCGGGCAGCACCAGGATCACGAACGGCAGGAACTGCGACAGGCCGATCAGCCCCAGGTCCAGCGGGTTGTGCGTGGTCTCGTAGACCTGGAAGCCCACCGCCACCGTCTGCATCTGGACCGCGATGCCGACCAGGAAGCGGGCACTCAGGTAGCGCCGCACATCGGGGTAGGCAAGGGACGAGAAGCGCGTGGACACGGGTCGGCCAGCATACCGGCGCCGCAGTGCGACCGCAGTCCGCCGGTGGCAGACTGCCGGCAAATCTCAGGTCTGAAGGATCGAGACCCATGCACGAGCTGCCAGCCGCTCCTACGGCGGCGGACGATCGCGACCAGTTCGGGAGGCCAAAGGCCGCGCTGCACTTCGGGCAGCTGCTGGCCGTGACGGCCTACTGGCTCGCCATCACTGTGCTCTGGGGCGCGTTCACCTTCAGCGTCATCCCGAGGCTGGTGGAGTCGGACGGCGTGCTCGGCAGCTCGAGCCATCCGATGGCCGGTCTGGCGATCGGTCTGATCACCACCGCCGGGGTGCTGATCGCGATCGTGGTGCAGCCGACCATGGGCGCCATCAGCGACCACACCCGTTCGCGCCTCGGCCGTCGCAAGCCCTACATCCTGGCCGGCACGCTGCTGGACATCCTCTTCCTCACCTTCGCGGCTTGGGCGTTCTGGAACGAGGCCTACTGGGCGTTCGTGGGGTCGGTGATCCTGCTGCAGTTCAGCAGCAACTTCGCCCAGGGCCCGTACCAGGGCTACATCCCGGACCTCGTGCCCGGCCGGCAGGTCGGCGTCGCGTCGGGGATGCTTGGGGCCGCGAACATCGCCGGCAATCTATTGGGGCCGGGCCTGGCGATCCTGTTCGTGGCCGTGCTGCCCACGGTGCTGGGCTACCCGGCAATCACGCTCGGCCTGTTCGTGGTGATCGGCGCCATCGAGCTGATCACCATGCTGATCACGGTCATCTTCGTGCCGGACCGGCCGGCGCCCCCGACCACGCTGACGCTGAAGGAGCGGGCGCTCTCGGCATGGGGCACCGATCTATTGGCCCAGCGCGACTACATCTGGCTCCTGGTCAGCCGCCTGTTCGTGCTGACCGCGCTGGTGTCGCTGCAGGCCTTCGCCGTCTTCTTCCTGGAG
>DATBRW010000111.1:0-2459 GCA_036560125.1 Candidatus Limnocylindria bacterium | reverse complement strand
GTCAGCTTCGCCCGCGCCCGGGGCGCGGCGCTGGCCGACCTGAACCTGGACGGGATGCTGGACCTGGTCGTCGTCAATCGGCGCGAGAACGTGGGGCTGTACCGCAACGTGGGATCCGGCTCGGCCGATGACCCGGAGCCGATGGGCCACTGGCTGGCGGTACAGCTAGAGCAGGATGGCACCAACCGCGACGCCATCGGCGCCTGGGTGGAGGTCACCGCCGGCGACCGCGTGATGCGCCGCGAAGTAACCGTGGGTGGCGGCCACGCCGGCGGGCAACTGGGCTGGATCCACTTCGGGCTGGGTGACGCGGAGTCCGCGTCGGTCAGAGTCATCTGGCCTGATGGCGAGCGCGGCCCGGCCATGGCCGTCACGGCCGACTCGTTCGGCATCATTGCGCGCGGCTCGACCGAGATCGAGCCCTGGAGGCCGCCGCAATGACCGTGGGAGGGTCCGCCGCGGGGGCGCGCCTGGAGGCGGTGACGCTGCCTGATTTCGGCATGCCGGCTGCCATGCCCGAGCTCCCGACAGCGCTCTTCGCCGATCGCCTGGCGCGCCTCCGCGATCGGGCGGATGCGGCGGGCTACCAGCGCCTGGTGATCTACGCCGATCGCGAGCACAGCGCCAATCTGGCCTATCTGACCGGCTTCGACCCGCGCTTCGAGGAAGCCGTGCTGATCGTCGGGCCGGAAGGCGATCCGGCGGTCCTGGTCGGCAACGAGTGCTGGGGCATGGCCGGCGCGGCACCGCTGCCGATGCGGCGCCATCGGTTCCAGGACCTGAGCCTGCCGAGCCAGCCGCGGGACCGATCGTCGCCGCTGGCCGACATCCTGGCCGAGGAGGGCATCGGTCCGGGCCGACGGGTGGGCATCATCGGCTGGAAGGCCTATGCCCATCCCGCGCAGAGCGATGCGCCCTCCTACCTGGTCGATGCGCTGCGTGCTGCGGCAGGCCCGAGCGGCTCCGTCGAGAACGCCACCGGCCTGCTGATCGACGCCGCGGACGGGCTGCGAGTGATCAACGAGGTCGAGCAGCTGGCCGCCATGGAATGGGCCGCCTCCCAGACGTCCTCTGGCGTGCTGCGGCTGCTGCGCAACGTGCAGCCCGGCATGACGGAACGGGAGGCGGTGGCGCTGCTGGGCTGGAACGGCTGGCCGCTGTCCTGCCACCTGATGCTGACGGCGGGCCAACGCGCGGCGCTCGGCCTGCTCAGCCCCGGTGACCGCCCGATCCAGCACGGCGACCCATTCACGGTGGCGTTCGGCATCTGGGGGGCGCTGAACTGCCGCGCCGGGTTCGTGGTCGAGTCGGCCGGCCAGCTGCCGCACGAGATCGGCGACTACGTCGAGCGCCTGGTGGCCCCCTACTTCACCGCCGTGGCCGAGTGGTACGGCGCGCTCCGCATCGGGCAGACCGGCGGAACGCTCGACGAGATCGTGGCGCGCCGGCTGGGCGACCCGTTCTTCGGGATCTTCCTGAACCCCGGGCACCAGATCCACCTGGACGAGTGGGTGAACTCCCCGATCGCGCCGGGCTCGACGACCGAGCTGCGCTCCGGGATGGCATTCCAGGTCGACATCATCCCGGCCACCGGCACGCCGTACTTCACCACCAACATCGAGGACGGCGTGGCCCTCGCCGACGACGCGCTGCGTGGCCGGCTGGCCGAGCGCTATCCGGATGCCTGGCGACGGATCCAGGCCCGGCGAGACTTCATGGCCGGCGCGCTGGGCATCGAGCTGCATCCCGACGTCCTGCCCTTCTCGAACATCCCCGCCTGGCTGCCGCCCTTCCTGCTGGGCACCGAGCGGGCGATGGTCGTTGCCCGCTAGACGGCCAGTGCGCGAGCTGCGGATCGCAGATGGCCAGTTGGAGGCCGTCCTGCTGCCCGAAGCGGGAGCCCGGCTGCATCGGCTCCGAGCCTTCGGCCATGACCTGCTGCGCACCCCGCCCGATCCCGCCGATCACCTCCGCGAGCCATTCTTCTGGGGTGGCTACCTGATGGCGCCGTGGTGCAACCGCATTGCCGCGACAGCTACCGCGGTCGGCGGCCGGACAATCCGGGTGCCATCCAACTTTCCCGATGGATCGGCCATCCACGGGCAGGTCTACGCCATCCCATGGACCGTCACCGGGATGGGAACCTGCTCCATTCGCGCCGGGGGCGACGGCTGGCCGTGGCCGTATGACGTCACGCTGTCAGCGGAAGCCCACGACACGTCGTTGTCCTTGCGGTGGCGACTGACCAACCTGGCCGATGAGCCGATGCCGGCCGGCATCGGCTTCCATCCGTGGTGGCGGCGCCCCATCCAGGTGAGCGTGGATGCCGGGCTGGTCTACGCCTCGAACCTCGCCCCGACTCTTGATCCGCTGCCGGTCACGGGGCCGCTCGACCTCCGCACCCTGGCCGCGCCGGCCGATGGGCTGGACGGGACCTGGACCGATGCTTCGATCGGCCC
>DATBRW010000110.1:0-2242 GCA_036560125.1 Candidatus Limnocylindria bacterium | reverse complement strand
CCGAGATCCTCGAAGAGCTTCGCCGCCTGGCTCTTGCCGGCGCCCGAGAGCCCGCTGATGACGACCAGCTGGGCGCCGGTGGACGGCTCGGCCACCTCCCCGGCGGCCGATTGCGCGGATGACCCGGGCGTCCCGACCTTTGCGCGGCGCGAGGCCCGGCTCGCCGTCGCCGTGGGTTGTTCCGCTCGTGCCATGCTCAATCCGAGTTCTTTATGAACGAAAGTATAGCCCTCGCGCTCCCCCGCTCAGGCCCCTGAGCAGGCCACGAACGGTGGCCGCGGTACTGCCCGACAGCGCCTCCAGGTCGTAACCGCCCTCCAGCGTGAGCGCCACGCCGCGCAGCCCGAGCCGCGCTGCCAGCTCCCCGAGCGCGGCGGCCACCGCCTCGTACCCGGCCTCGGTCACCTCGAGCATGGCCAGCGGATCGTCTCGATGGGCGTCGTAGCCGGCCGAGACCAGCATGGCATCCGGTTTGAACGACTCGATGGCCGGCAGCAGCTGGACCGTCCAGGCCTCGATGAATGCGCGGTCGCCACTCCCCGCCGGGAGAGGGATGTTGTGCTTGGTGCCGATGGCGTGGCCCGTGCCCCGTTCCGCCGCGCTGCCCGTCCCCGGGTAGAAGTGCGCCTGGTGGGTGGAGGCATAACAGATGTCCGCATCGGCATCGAAGATGGCCTGCGTGCCGTCGCCGTGGTGCACGTCCCAGTCGACGATCGCGATCCGCTGGGCCAGCCCTTCGGCCCGCAGCCCGGCCGCAGCGATGGCCACGTTGTTCAGCAGGCAGAAGCCATGCGTCTGCTCCTCGAAGGCATGGTGGCCCGGCGGCCGCACCACGGCGAAGGCGACCGCGGCGTCTCCCCGAACGGCGGCCCGCGCGGCGGCCAGCGTGGCGCCGGCGGCCAGGCGGGACACCTGCATCGACCCCAGCGAGAGGTACGTGTCCGCATCGATCCAGCCGCCACCACGTGACGCCGCCGCATCCAGCGAGCTCACATACCAGGCCGGGTGGATGCGCTGGAGCTCGTCATCGGTGGCAGGCGTGACAACGGGGCGCTCCAGCCTGGCGCCAGCCGCCTCGCTGCCTGCGACGACGCCATCGGCAACGGCCCCTGCCCGATCTGGTCGCTCAGGGTGGCCCGGCGCAGCGTGCGCCTCGGAGACCATGAGGTCATCGGTCAACAGGAGGACGGTGGGCGCGCCCGTCATGCGGTCAGCGCCCGAGCAGCCGGATGATCTGCAGCGACCCCTCGAACAGGATGAACATCACCGACGACAGGATGAGCGGCGAGATCGGATCGCCGCCGGGGGTGAGGACGATCGCGAACAGCACGATCGCCAGGATCGCCCAGCGGCGCCGGCTGGCCAGGCGGCGGTAGTTCAGGATGCCCACCCGCGAGAGGCCGATGAGCACGATCGGGAACTCCAGGATCAGCCCGAAGGCCAGCATCATGGTCGTCACGAAGCCGATGTAGGCGTCGATGGTCAGGTTCGGCGTCGCGATGCCCTCGGAGAATGCGAGCAGGAAGTTCAGGGTGTACGGGATCACGACGTAGCCGATCAGCACACCGGTCACGAACAGGAACAGGCCCGCCACCACCACCGGCCACACGAAGCGCTTCTCGCGCTGGGTGAGGCCCGGGCTCACGAAGCGCCAGATCTCGAACAGGATGATCGGCATCGCGAAGGCGATCCCCAGGAAGCCCGCCACCTTCAGCTGCGAGGTCAGGGCGTCGGCCGGCCCCAGGAAGATGAGGTTGCGGTACTCCTCGGGCAGCCGGTCGCGCAGCAGCGCGATGACCTCGCGCGAGAGCAGGAAGCCGACCACCGCGGCGCCCAGCACGCTGAGCACGATCACAATCAGGCGCCGGCGGAGCTCCTCCAGGTGCTCCACCAGGGTCATGGCGATCTCGTCATCGGTCACGATCGGTCACCGCTGCGGAGCCGGGCGTGCCGAAGCAGGGCCGGCGCGGAAGTTGGGCGAATTGTGGCGACGGGCGGGTCTACGTTGACCGTCGCCGTCGACCGCGGTCAGTCGCTGTCGGGGCGGTCGCTGGAGGGCGCCGGCGCCGCGGGTGCCGGAGGCGAGCTTGGCTTCTTCGTGTCCCCGCGGATCGACTCCTCGAGGTCGTTGGATGCCTTACGGAACTCGCGAACTCCCTTGCCGATCGCGTTGCCGATGTCCGGCAGCTTGCCCGGCCCGAAGACGATCAGGACGACCACGAGCAGGATGATGAGCTCGGGC
>DATBRW010000109.1:0-21180 GCA_036560125.1 Candidatus Limnocylindria bacterium | reverse complement strand
CCGATCAGCTGCTGATCCACGTACAGCTGGCGGCAGGGCACGCACAGCGCACCGGGGATCGCGAAGAACAGGCGCTCGTCGGCGACGGTGTCCTTGAAGGCGGTGTCGAACACGCTGCTCAGCAGATGGCCGCCGCAGAAGCGGCAGGTCTCGATCGGCCTTGTCAGCGGTGCGTGCTCGGTCATGAGCCGCAGGATGAGATCGGTCCCCCTCCGTCTCAATAGGAGGACTGGCCGGGGCGGCCTAGTACTCGGTCGGTACCCGAGTTGGGGGCACCCATCGGCCCATCCGGCACCAGGACCGATGCAGTACCGCGGTCGTCAGACCAGGCGCACCACCTGCGTGGCCGAGCTCCAGAGGCGCTCCAGGCCGTAGTACTCGCGCTCCTCCGGCGCGAAGAGGTGGACGATGACGCTGCCGTAGTCGAGCAGCACCCATCGGGCGCTGGACAGGCCTTCGACGCCGATCGGCTTGATGCCCTCGTCGCGCAGCTCGTCGACGATGGCCTTGCTCAGCGCCTGGACCTGGCGATCGCTGCGCCCGGAGGCGATGACGAAGTAGTCGGCCATGGACGTGATCTCGGCCGTGCGCAGCAGGACGATGTCCGAAGCCTTCTTGTCGGATGCGACATCCACGATCCGATGGGCCAGCTCGCCCGGGTCCTCCGCGTTGGTCTGCTTCGCCGCTTCTGCCAGCTCCGTCACTCCGTGCTGCTGTCCGCCCCCAGCGCTTCGCCGCGCTGTCGGGTCCGCCGGTAGAGCCCGCGTTCTACGATCAGCTCCTCGACGGCCTGCGGCACAAGGTAGCGGATGGTCCGACCGACCGCCACCCGCTCGCGGACGACGGTGGCGCTCACGTCCAGCGATGGGCCATCCAGCAGATGGATCCGATCGGCTGCGGCACCGAAGCGGTGTCGGAGCTGTTCGGGATCCGGAGGTGGCGTGCCCGGCCGCGGACCGACCAGCCATTCGATCAGGGAGAGCAGCCGGTCCGGCTCGTGCCAGCCATCGATCTGGGCCAGCGAGTCGACCGACATGATCAGGAAGAGCGCCGCATCGTCGTAGGTACGCCGCAGCTCTTCGACACTGTCGACCGTGTACGAGGGCCCCGTGCGCCCGACCTCCAGGGTCGACAGCTCGAACCGGTCATTCCCACCGATGGCCAGCCGTGTCATGAGCAGCCGATCGACGATGGGGCTGATGCTGCGGCCCTGCTTGTGGGGCGGCTGGGCGGCCGGCATGAAGATGACTCGATCGAGCTGCATCGCATCGGCGGCAAGCGAGGCGAGCCACAAGTGACCGACGTGCGGTGGGTCGAAGGTGCCGCCCAGGATGCCGATCCGCTGCGGTCCGTCAGCCGCGGCCTCGGCCTCCGGTTCGCGTCGCGCGGAAGCCTCCGTGGCCGGATCCGGCGACGAGGCGAAGGCTGACGGGAGGGTCACTCGTCCTCGCCCCATTCCAGTTCCACCCGCCCGATGCGAACCATGGTGCCCGGGCCGGCGCCCAGCCGGCGCAGCTCGGCGTCGATGCCCATCCGTTCCAGCGTGCGCTGGAATCGGTCGCGTGACTCGTCGTTCTTGAAATCGATCCGCGCCGCGGACGCCTCGATGCGCCGGCCACGAACGCGCAGCGCATCGTCCTCGGCCACGACCTGCCAGCCCGTGTCGAGCGGGTCGAAGCGATGAAGGCGAACCGGAGCGTCGACCGGACGAGCGGCTTCTGTGACCAGCGCCACGGCCAGCGCCTCGTCCAGGGCGCCACGCAGCGCGTCGAGCCCGGACCCGTCATGGGCGGAGACGGCAATCGGTTCGTGGCCGTCCGCTCGCAGCGCCCTGGCCACGGCGGGCCAGCTGGCGCGCACGTCCGGCAGGTCCTGCTTGGTGACCGCCATCGGCATCGGCCGCTCCAGCAGGGCCGGATCATGCAGGCGCAGCTCCTCGGCGACCGCGCGCCACTGGGCGACCGGATCGTCGGCCGCACCGTCGATAACCGCCACCAGCACCCGGGTCCGCTCGACGTGGCGGAGGAACGCGTGCCCCAGGCCGTGGCCTTCGTGCGCGCCCTCGATGAGGCCGGGCACGTCCGCGATCACGGCGCTCCGCTCCTCGTCCAGGGCCAGCACGCCCAGGTTCGGGCTGGTGGTGGTGAAGGGGAACGCCCCGACCTTCGGATGCGCGGCGGTCAGCGCTGCCAGCAGCGTCGACTTGCCCGCGTTCGGCGCACCGACCAGGCCAATGTCGGCGATCAGCTTCAGCTCCAGCTCGATCCAGCGCTCCTCGCCCGGCGCCCCCTTCTCGTAATGGGTTGGGGCCCGATGGGTGGGCGACACGAAGTGAACGTTGCCGCGTCCACCCCTGCCGCCGCGCGCCACGATGAGCCGGTCTCCCGGCGCGATCAGCTCGCCGAGCATCCGGCCGGCCTCATCCGTCGTGTCGTCTCCGGCCACGCGCACCACCGTGCCTGGGGGGACGAGCAGCTCGCGCCCGGTGCCATTGCGGCCGTGGGCTCGCCGGCCAGTACCCTTGCCGCCGGGTTTGGCCCTGAAATGCCGGTGGCGGTGATAGTCGCCCAGGGTCGTCATCCCGGCATCGACGACCAGCGCGACATCGCCGCCGTGGCCACCATCCCCGCCGTCAGGGCCACCGCGGGGAACGTGCGCCTCGCGGCGAAAGGAGGAGGAACCGTCGCCGCCGGCACCGGCGGCAACGAGGATCCGCACCTGGTCAGCGAACATCGGCAGCCGATCATACCAACGGGGGGCTGGACCGCCCCTGGGCGCTGGGCGAGCGACGCAGCGTGCCTACAGGTAGCGCAGCGGGTTGACGAGCACGCCGCCGACCATCACCTCGAAGTGGACGTGCGGACCGGTGCACATGCCGGTGCAGCCCACGCCCCCGATTGCCTGGCCCTTGCTGACCGCCTGGCCGGGGCCGACGAAGAGCGTGCCAAGGTGGTTGTACAGGGTCGTGATCCCGTTGCCGTGATCGATGGCGATGACGAGCCCGCCGCCGTTGTTGCGCCACCCCGCCCAGGTCACCACACCGGCGTCAGACGCCATCACGGTCGTGCCGTACGGCGCGGCGATATCGATCGCCAGATGCCAGGAGCTGAAGTAGGTGGTGATGGTGCCGTTGTTGATGGGCCAACCCAGCACGCCGGTGCCGACCACATGCTGCGGCGTGACCGGCGGCGGCGGAGCGGCGGCGACGCTGCCGACTGCGGGCGGATCGGGTGCGGGTGGTGGCGGGGCGACCGGCGTGGGCAGGGCGACCGGAGCGGAGCGGAGGACGCGACGTTGGAGCATCGGGTCGGGTCGATTCGGGTCGGGCTGCAGGTCGAAGGTGGAGCGGCGGGCTGTGGCAGCCGCGGCATCGGCGCCGCGAACGCGGGCGACCAGATCGAAGGGGAGGAGCGAAGCGGAGTCGAGATCCGCGCCGGCCGCGGGTCGCGTGGCGACGTACCCGAAAACGGAGGCTATGGCGACGAGGCCGATGACGGCAACGTGCGTGACGGCCCGTGAGACTGGACGAGCCTGGGTCAGCCGGCGCAGCGGCCGCTGCGGTTCAGGCAATACGAGCGCTCCCCAGCGTTGTTCGTTGGCATTGCCCGATCCCGCTCGAGCCCCCGAGCCGGCGACAGCTGCCGGTTCGAGATCTGGCAGGCTGATGGTAGCAACCCCCCTGCACAAGGGTCAAGGTCAGCCGCCGACGGCGACCTGCAGGGGTGGGATTCCCATCTCGGTCCAGGCTCGATCGCCGTCGGCCAGCGTGATCCAGGCCACGCCTCGCACCGCTGAGCCAGCTCCGGGCACGGTCACCGCCACGTCGACGGACTCGCCCGGGCCCAGCGCCGGCAGCGCCTCGTCCAGCAGCGGCTCGAGGGATTCCGGCGGCACGCGCAGGTACGGCTGGTCGCTCGACTCCCAGCCACCCGCCAGCGTCAGGCCAGACGGCCACGATTCGGTGCCGGTGTTGGTGAGCGTGATTTCGAGCGTGCCGGCCGGAGCCGGCGGCGCCCAGAACATCGGGCCCGCGCCGGCTTCGACGGCCGGCAGGGTGCCGGGCGTCGGCTCCAGAGCCGGAACCTGGTACGCGGCGCCGAGGGCGCGGTCCGCAAACTGGCCCTGCAGGGCGTCGAAGATGCCCAGGGCGGCGGCGCGCTGGCCGGTCTCTGATGCGAGCAGGTCCTGCTCCGCCCGGTGCGTGATCGAACCGACCTCGGTGAGCACTGACGGCATCAGGGCGCCACGCGTCGGCTGCTTGCGGGGATCGGGCCGGTCGGGCGTCGTTTCGAGCAGCGGCGGCGCCACGATGAACAGGTTGTGGGCCTGGATGCCCCGGTCCTGCCGATCGTAATCGGCCACCCCGTCCATCTCCGTCACGACGCCGTCCTGGATGGCCTGGGCCAGCGGGGCGGTGACGTCAACGCCCCACGGCGTCTCATCGGTATAGAAGGTCTCGGTGGCGGCGATGTCGAAGACGACGCCGTTCTCGGTCAGCGAGTTGATGTGGATGCTCACCAGCACGTCGGCCCGCACCAGGTTCGCCAGGTCCAGCCGCGCCTGCAGCTCGTCGCGCGTGCGCACCGCGCCCTCCGGGTCGAAGCCCGATTCGCCGTCGCCGTTCACGTCCCGCCACGGCGGGCCGTGGCAGCCGAGGTCCGGGTAATCGTCGCCGGCCAGCGCCACGTCATCGTCGCGCGTCATCACCACCGTCACGCCCTGAGCCTCGAGCATGCTCTGCAGCTGCTGAGCGATGGCCAGGGTCATCGCCTTCTCGGAGTAGCGCACGCCGCGCTGACGGGGATCGGGCACGCCCCAATCCAGGCAGCCGCCATGTCCGGCATCGATCGCCACCACCAGCGCGCCGGGGTTGGGCTGATAGACGGTGCTGTCCGAACCTGGGGCGGCGACAACCTGGCCGATGGGGCCCTGGCTGGCATCAGCGGATGGACTGGCTGCCGGCAGCGTGCCGGAGGCAGACGGCGAGGGTGCAGGCGGCCCGCCGCACGCCATCAGGACGAGCGGCAGCAGCCAGGCCAGCGGCAGCCGGCTGCGGTGACGGGGCCGGGCGTGCGGGCCGGTCACGGGACGCGAGGCAGGATCAGCGCTCGGAGGCTTCGACGCTCTTGCTGAGCGAGACGAGGAACTCCGCGTTGTCCTTCGTCTTGCCGAGACGCTGCATGAGCAGCTCGATCCCCTCGTTGGGGCCGACCGCGCTCAGCATGCGACGCATGGTCCAGACCATGCGCAGCGTGTTCTCGTCGAGCAGCAGCTCCTCGCGGCGCGTGCCGGAACGCAGGACGTCGATGGCCGGGAAGATGCGCTTCTCTGACAGCTTGCGATCGAGCGCCAGCTCCATGTTGCCGGTGCCCTTGAACTCCTCGTAGATGACGTCATCCATCCGGCTGCCGGTGTCGACCAGGCAGGTGGCGATGATGGTCAGGCTGCCGCCACCTTCGACGTTGCGCGCCGCGCCGAAGAAGCGCTTGGGCGGATAGAGCGCCACCGGGTCCACGCCACCCGAGAGCGTCTTGCCGGATGCCGGCAGGGCCAGGTTGTAGGCGCGCGCCAGGCGGGTGATCGAGTCGAGCAGGATCACGACGTCGCGTCCGGTCTCGACCTGCCGCTTGGCGATCTCGAGCGCCATCTCGGCCACGCGGGTGTGGTTCTCGGTCGGCTCGTCGAAGGTCGAGGCGTAGATGTCGCCCTTGACGCTGCGGCTCATGTCGGTGACCTCCTCAGGCCGCTCGCCGATGAGGGCGACCATCAGGAGGGCTTCGGGATACTGGTCACTGATCCCCGCCGCGATGTGCTTCAGCACGGTGGTCTTGCCGGCCTTGGCCGGCGACAGGATCAGCCCGCGCTGGCCCTTGCCGATGGGGCTGATCAGGTTGATCAGGCGCTGGGTAAGGTTCTTCTGGTCGGTCTCGATGTCGAACATCTCATCGGGGAAGACCGGCACCAGGGTGTCGAAGTAGGGACGGCGCTTGGCGGTCTCCGGGTCAACGCCGTTGACCGTGTCGACCCGCAGCAGGCCCCAGTACTTCTCCTGGTCCTTGGGTGGGCGGGTCTGGCCCTCGACCTTGTCCCCGGTGCGCAGCCCAAAGCGCCGCACCTGGGAAGAGGAAACGTAGATGTCGTCGTTGGACGGCATCACGCCGTGGCGGCGCAGGAAGCCGAAGCCCTCGTCGACGATCTCCAGGATGCCGGTGGCGACCCCGGGCTGTCCGTTCTGTTCGACCCGCGACTGGCTGGGCGCCAGCGGCACGACGTCGAGCAGCTTCAGCACCAGGTCGGAGTGCTCGAGCTCCTCGTACCCCTCCACCCCATGCTCGGCCGCCAGCTCACGCAGCTCCTCGACGTCCTTGGCCTGGAGGTCGGCCAGGTTCATGCCGCCCTCGTCCGCGTCGGTCGGGAACGGACCGGAATAGATCGAGGAGTAGCCGCCCGTCGCGTAGTCGTTTCGCCGCCGCGGGAAGGCGGTGCGGGTCTGCTGGCGGCGCGGGCCGCCGCCACCGCCGTCCTGCCGACGGCGCGGGCGTCCGCGGCGAGGGGGTCGTGATTCGTCGCTCATCGATGGGTTGGCTTTCGGCGCTGCATTTGGGGGAGTGACCTCGAACGTGTGGAACAGGGGCTGGGTTGCATCACCCCTCCCATGGCCATGGGGTCAGGGTGAAGGGCTCGGAGGGAGCGCCAGCCTTGGTGCGACCCCGTGGGGCGAGCCGTGGGTCGTGTGCTCGGGCTGTCGATCGTCCGTGGGACGCACGGCGGTACGGAATCAGACCTTGCGGGTCCCAGCGCGGGTGGTGATGTTGGGCCCGCCGTATCCGCTCATCTCGCCGATGAGCAGGGTCCTGATCTGACGCAGGACCGGCCGCCAGTCCAAATGATCATACCCGAGATGCGCAACAACGTCCTGCGCATTCCACTCCTGTCCGCGCGCCCAGCTGCGTTGCAGGGCGGCGCCGTTGTCGCGGCTGGTCCACCACGCCTCGCCGCCGGCGGCCTGCAGCCAGGCGCTGAGGCTGCCGGCAACCATGGCCGCCCGCGCATAGCGCGCCACGTACAGGTAATCGTCGATTTCCAGGAATTGCTGCTGCGGATAGCGCACACCCAAGGTCAGGCCCAGCATGCCGGCGTACTGCTCGCGCGCGACGGCCGGGTCATCACTGCGGTGCAGGGTCAGCTCGTAGAGAAGGCTCGCGCCCAGCTCGCGCAGCACACGCAGGTACCAGAAGGCGTTGAAGTCCGCAAAGCCCGCCGCCTCGTCGTCGGGCATGCCGATGATGTGGCGCAGCCATGCCGGCTCGCCGACCAGCCGCTCGAACAGCAGGCCGTAGCCTTCGGTCAGGCTGTTGTCCCCAAGCAGTCGCCACGGCACCGGCAGGGCCGGGTCGACGTGCGCGAAATGCTCGGCGTGGCCGCCTTCGTGGAGCAGGGCGGCGTAGTCGTCCCAGCCGCCGCGCGGTTGCATGACGAGCCGCACGTCGTTCGGCACGTTGACCGCCGCGCAGAACGCCCGCGCCGTCTTCAGCGGCCGCGGCTGGATGTCGAGCAGGATGCTCGGCTGGGCGTCGAGGTCGATGCCCAGCCCGTTGAGCGTGGCGCGGAAGGCCGGCAGCATGCGGTGCGCCTCGAACCAGCGATCCCATCCCTCGCCGCGGATCACGTGCTCGAGATCGACCTTCGAGGCGTCGCCCTGCTCGATGTCGATCTCGGCCAGGAACCGGCGCAGGGCGGCGAAATAGACCGTCTCCGACTCGGCCAGGAAGAGGCGCATCTCGGCCGCCAGCGCATCGGGGTCGAAGCCGGCGGTCTCCGCCACCATGGCGGGGACATCGGCGTAGCCCAGGCCGCGCACCGCCGTGCGAACCGCTGCCAGCTTCTCCTCGCGCAGGGGGTTGATCGCCTCCACCGCCACGAGGTAGCCGTCGTACAACGCGTTCCGGGCAGTCCGATTGGCGATGTCCGCCGCCCGGTTCGGCACCTGCCGGTACGGGATCTGCTCGCCCTGCCAGATGACGGCGGCCCGCGCCTCCGCGACCTCGATTCGTTCGGTCAGGTCCGCCGTGGCGGCCGCCACGTGCTGCTGCAGGGCAAAGGCCAGCAGCTCGCGCGCCTCGCGGCCGGCCTCGTCGTCCTTCGCGGCGCGCTCGCGCAGGGCATCGATCGCGGCGGTGCTGAACAGCCCTGCGTGCTCGGCGTAGATCGCCGCCAGGCCAATCTCTTCGTCCAGCCCGGCCAGCTGCCGGTAGATGGCCTCCATGAGCTGGGCGTGGAAGCGCTCGAGCTGCTCCGGGTAGGCCTTCAGGTTGACGCGCGATCGCGTCCGGGTCGCCATCGGCTCAGTTGCTGCGTTCGGCGCCGGCCCGGCTGCCGGCCGGCTTGGCGTCCGGCGCAGTCGGCTCCAGGCCCGCCTCATCGCGGATCGGCTCGGCGGCCGCCGTCGGCAGCCCCACGCGAGTCGCGGCCGCTCCCACGAAGTCGCGGAACAGCGGATGCGGCCGGTTGGGCCGGCTCTTCAGCTCGGGGTGGGCCTGGGTGGCCACGAACCAGGGGTGGTCGCGCAGCTCGATGTACTCGACCAACCGGCCGTCCGGCGACACGCCGCTCCACACCATGCCCGCCTCGCCAAGCCGGTCGCGATAGGCGTTGTTGACCTCGAACCGATGGCGGTGCCGCTCGTAGGCGATCTCCGCCCCATAGGCGTCGCGCACCTTCGAGCCCTCCTCCAGCTTGGCGGGGTAGAGGCCGAGGCGCATGGTGCCGCCTTTGTCGGTCACATCGGCCTGATCGGACATGAGGTCGATGACGGGGTGCTCGGTGAAGACGTTGAATTCGCTGCTGTTGGCATCGGGGTTGTCGAGCGCCACGCGGCCGAACTCGATCACCGCGCATTGCAGGCCAAGGCACAGGCCCAGGAACGGGACCTTCTGCTCGCGCGCCCAGCGGATGGCGCGCACCTTGCCCTCGACGCCGCGGTAGCCGAAGCCGCCGGGCACCAGCACGCCCGCCACGCCCTTGAGCTCATTGGCCACCTGCTCCGGCTCCATGCGCTCCAGCTGCTCCGAGCGGATCCAACGTACCTTGACGTCGACGCGATGGTGCAGGGCCGCATGCTTCAGCGCCTCGGTGACGCTGATGTAGGCGTCGGGCAGCTCGGTGTACTTGCCGACGATGGCGATCTCCAGATCCGGCCGCGGCGCACGGATGCGGGCCACCAGCTCCTGCCAGTCGGCCAGGTCCGGCTCGGAGGCCGGGATGTCCAGCTCGCGGGTGATCAGCTTGCCGAGGCCGGCCCGCTCCAGCAGCAGCGGCACCTCGTAGATGCTGCGCGCGGTCCGCAGCGGGATGACGGCATGCACGTCGACGTCGGTGAAGAGGGCGACCTTGTCCAGGAGCTCGTCGTCGATCGGTTCGTCGCTGCGCAGCACGATCACGTCCGGCTGGATGCCGATGCCGCGCAGTGTGCTGACGCTGTGCTGGGTCGGCTTGGTCTTGAGCTCGCCGGTGGCGCCGATCTGCGGCAGCCAGGTGACGTGGACGTACAGCACGTTGCCCCGCCCGACGTCCTTGCGCATCTGGCGGATCGCCTCCAGGAAGGGCAGCGACTCGATGTCGCCGACGGTGCCGCCCACCTCCACGATCACCACCCCGTGGGCGGCCAGGCCACTGGTGGCCACCGCGCCGGTGCCGTCACGTGCGACCCGCGCGATGCGCTCCTTGATCTCGTTGGTGATGTGCGGGATGACCTGCACGGTGCCGCCCAGGTAATCGCCGCGTCGCTCCTTGGCGATCACGCTCTGGTAGATCCGGCCGGTGGTGACGTTCGAAGCCTGGGACAGGTTCTCGTCGATGAAGCGCTCGTAATGGCCGAGGTCGAGGTCGGTCTCCGCCCCGTCATCGGTCACGAACACCTCGCCGTGCTGGTACGGCGACATGGTGCCGGGGTCGATGTTGATGTAGGGGTCGAGCTTGAGGATGGAGACCGGGACCCCGCGGGCCTTGAGGATCCGCCCGATGGAGGCGGCGGTGATGCCTTTGCCGAGCGAGCTGGTGACGCCGCCCGTGACGAAGACATACTTCGGCATCGGTCTAGGAAACCTCCGGGGTTTTTCCGATGATACAGGACGGTGCGCGGTGACGGCTCACCGTCGTCGCGCGGGCGGCCAGGGCCGACGCTGACGGGTCGTCTGGCCTAGGCGGGCCGGCGCAGGCGCATTGCGGCAGCGACGAATTCCGTTGCGCCGATCATTTCGTCGGCATTCGGGTAGCTGCCGTGGAAGGGCGGCTCCAGCTCCACCTTGACCGTCGCCAGGTAGCGCCCGTCCATGCCGGCCGGGGAGACGAACCCCGCAAAGGCAATCCACGGAACCGGCGCCGCATACCAGGGCGTCACGCGGACCTCGAACTTCAACCCCTTGTCGTCCATGGCGTAAGCGCAGTCCACGAGCGCGATGTTGGTTGCCACGAGTGCGCGGAGCTCGCCGTTGTCGTCCCGCAGATAGAGAGCGGCCACCTCCACGGCAGACAAAGCCGTCAGCCGCTCCTGGACATAGTCCAGCTCCGGTTCCGGAAAGCGTGTCTCCCAGTCGGTGAGCTTCATCGCCGCCATGGTAAAGGCTGACGCGGGCGGGCGCGCCAGCCTCAGGGAGTCGGCCAGCGCTGAAGGACGATCTCCGCGTCGCCAGGGTCCATGCGATATCCCCTCACATCCGCATCCCAGGTGATGAGGTCGCGCCTGGCGACCCGTCGCATCACCTTGTTCGGGCCGGCAACGATGCCGGCGAATGCCGTCCCGGAGCGTTTCCCATAGCGAGCGGTCAGCTCGCCATCAAGCACGAGCGCCTGGTCACGGGTCGAAAGCTCCGCCACCTCGCGCAATAGGCGGCGGCTGTCCGCGCCACGAATCGCGTTGAGGACCTCGCCCAGCTGCCGCCGCCGAAGGTCGGTGTGATCTGTCTGGTCGCTCAACGGGCCGCCGGACTGGCGCTGCGGTCCCATCACCCATCGCCAGGCGAGTCCCAGCAGCTGCTCCTCCGTATCGGCCTCGAACGCAATCCTCGGCACTCGAAAACTCCTGTACATACTCGTCACGAATCTGTCACGAATATATCACGGAGAGTTTCGTGTTACACTGCGCTCCTCGGCTGCAAGGCTGCGAACCGTTTGATCCTCTGGCCCGCGAACGACGGACTGCCACCGGCGAATCCGATTCGTGTCGACTTAGCCACATGGGGGCAGAGGAGAAGACATGCGTTACACCCGACTTTCAACCTACGATCTGACCAAGGGCGACTTCAACGAGCTGACCGGCATTGCCGAGAAGGGCATCCTGCCGACGTTCGTCAAGGAGCCTGGCTTCGTCAACTACGGACTGGTCAACGCCGGTGACCACAAGGTCGTCTCGATCAGCATCTGGGAGACCCGTGAGGCCGCTCAGAAGTCAGAGGGCATGGCTGCCAGCTGGATCAAGGAGAACATCGGCGACCGCGTTCGCCTGGTGACGACCTACGTCGGCGACCTGGCCCTCTTCCGCGGCCTTCCCGTCACCGCCTAGTCGCACGCTAGACGGCCGCCGTGCGCAACCGGTCGGCCTACCCGCCGGCCCGCGCACGTGGCCAACATCAGCCGTCCCGGCTCTCAGCCGGGACGGCTTCTGCGTACCCCACCTCAGCCCATGAGCGCGAAGGCGAGCAGCGCGGCGGCAGTGAAGTCGATGGCCGGCTCCACCGTCATCCAGGATCGGACGTCGTCGACGAAGACGCTGCCCCGGCCGTTGAACCTGGCAAAGCGATCGATCCCGTCGGCCGGGCAGGTCTGACCCTCGTCGAAGAACTCGCCAAGGCCATCGGTGAACAGCTCCTCGCTGTTCGGGCCGTTGACGACGGCGCCGCGGACGATCGGCGGCGTGCCATCGGTGCTGCCCGACAGGTTCGCGACCACGTGCTGCATGCACTGGGGGAACCGGGTGCCGACACCAACCATCATCGAAATGCCCCACGGGTTGGCGCCCAGAGCCCAGTCACGCTGCTGGGTGGCCAATAGGTCGAACCGATGCACGCCGGTCAGCTGCCGGAAGAGCCTGGCCGTGACGACCAGGCCGTATGTGTGCGGGACCGCGTCGAATTCGTTGTAGACCGCGCCAGCGTGAAATGGATCGTCCGCTGCCCGCGCCGCCCCGATGCGGATCTGCGCCCGGAGGTCGGCGAGCAGGCGGGCCTTGCCGATGGCGAGGCCGCTCGTGCCTGGGGCGCGGCGCATGGCCCGCACCAGATCGGCATGGGCCAGTGCGCTCGTGTCGTACAGGTTGAAGGTATCGCTGCCGGCCTCGTTCGCGATGTAGCGCCTCGCCCACGTCGCGGCGGTCCGCAGCCAGCCGGTGGATCGGTGGTCGTGCAGCCGCTGCCCGGCCAGCGCGAGCTCGGCGGCGCCCCACTCCATGTCGTCGCGCCATGACGACTCGGGGTAGAACGCGTGGGGCAGGGCGGTGACGATGTCCGCTTCGACCACGCCTTGCGTCTTGGCCCGCGCGTAGATCTGTGCCGCCAGCGCCAGCTCGCGGCGAGCCCGGGCGGGAGACGAAGCCGCATCGGTCTGCGCGGCAAGCGCCAGGGCGGCAGCCATCCGGCCAGCGAGGTTCGGCGGCAGGAGCGACCCCGGATCATTGGCCCGGAACGCCGGGCGCCGGCGCAGGTAGCGAGTCTCGCTGCCGGTCAGGCCATCGTCCATCTCCGGCAGGCGCCACAGGTCGTGATCGCCGAAGAATGTGCCGTCCTGGTTGCCGGATCCGATGCCGACCTGGATGTAGAGGATGCCCCGTTCGGCGTCCCAGGCCTGTTGCAGCCAGCGCTGGCCGAAGCGCGCCTCTCGTCGCAGGGATGGTGGGGCGCTGTCACCGAGATCGCGCTGCGCCGCGTACATGAGGCCAACCGCGTAGGCGGTGGTGTGCGTGAACTTGATGAAGTCGCCGGCGTCGAACCAGCCACCCTCGAGATCGACCGTCCCGTCTATGGCCGTCAGGGCGTCCCCGACGATGACGTCGCTGTCAGGATCCTCGTAGGTCGGCCAGTCGTAGACCTGCAGCGTGCGGTCATGCAGGTGAGCGGGCTGGCGGTTGAGCGCTCCGGGGATCACCTGCGCCCCGTCGCGCTGCGCCTGGAAGAACGCCACCGCGTCGGCAACCCGGGGCAGGAAGAGGGTGCCCGCCGATCGAATGCGGAAGGGCGGCGAGGTCGCCGCCAGCGGGTGGCGCACCGTCAGGCGGTAGGTCCCCGGCTGATCGAGCGCGCTGAAGTTCAGCTCATGGACTGCCCGATACCGACCATTCCATGGACCCTGCGAACGGCCCACCCTGCCCCGCAGGACGACGTCGCCATCGCCGTTGCGGACCTGGAACGGCGCTCCGCCGATGGCGGCGGTGGACAGCAGGTAGCCCACTTTCCGCTCGCCGGCCAGGTAGCCCAGCTGATCGATGCGAATGGCGCCCGAGGGGCTGGCTGGGGCGTGCGATGAAACCCGCTCCGCGAGGCTCGGGGAAGCGCCTGCCAGCACCGGGATGGGCCCAATGGCGGAGGTCAGGGCCACGATGGCGGCCGTGAGGGCGACAAGCCGAATCGTCCGTTTCGATCCCAGATCCACCAGCCGTCTCCCTCAGTTCGGGCCGGTTGTTGCGCACCCGCGCCCAGCGTGCGGAGCCGCGCACCGGTCGTATTGCTTATGAGCAATCATCGGGCCGACAGCCAGGTTGTCAAGGCTTTAGGCCATGGCGCCGGCCGGCTGACTAGCGGAGCTGGTTGCGCAGGCCTTCCAGACGACGCTGGGTGCGGGCGAGCTCACGGGCGGCGGCAAGCTCCATGCCGGGATGCGCCAACAGCAGGCGCTCCTGCTGGATGCGCCACTGGAGCGCGCTGATCGTCTGCCAAAGGCGGCTATGCCGTGTGACCTGCTGCAGCGGTCGGGTGATCATGCCGCTCTGCACTGCAGGTCGCGTGCCAACCACAATGCATCTCATGCTGGCCGCCATCCGCCTCATCCATCCCGCGCCCGCAATTGCGGTGACTCTTCTGTCCGGAGTCCTGGGCGCGATCCTGCTGGCCCAGGAGGGGCGGCCGATCGACGAGCGCTGGTGGCTGACGGTGCTCGCCATCGCCGGCTCGCAGGTGTTCACCGGTATCACCAACGACCTGGCCGACGCTGCCCGCGACGAGGCCGCCGGGCGCATCGAGAAGCCGATTCCCGCCGGCGCGGTGAGCCAGAACCTGGCGCTGTGGCTGGCATCGGCGGGGCTGGCGGTCCAGGTGGCGGCATCGACCTGGCTGGGGGCGCTGCCATTGGTGCTGGGGCTGGGCGCGGTCGCCAGCGCAGCGGCCTACAACCTTGCCCTGTCGCGGACCCCGCTCTCCCCGTTGCCCTACCTGATCAGCTTCGGGCTGCTGCCGCTCTGGATCGGCGCCGGCGTGGACGTGCCGCTGGAACGGGTCGCGCCGGCGGTCCCGCTCGCAGCAGCCTTTGCCGCGGCCGCGCACCTGGCCAACACGCTGCGCGACTTCGACAGCGACGCCGCCTCCGGGTCGCGCTGCCTGGCCCAGGTCCTCGGCCGTGGCACCACGCAGTGGCTGGCCGTTGGGCTGGCGTTGGCGGTTGGCCTGGGAGTTGCCGTGGCGCTGGTCGCGGGCGGTCGTGCGAGCCCGGCATCGCTGGCGCTGGGGGCGATCGGGTTGGCCTGCGTCGGACTGGGAGCGCTGGGCGAGCGCTGGCTGTGGTACGGGCTGCTTGGGGCGGCGATGACCTGGACCGCGGCCTGGGCCATCAGCACCGGCTGACCCGGGCTAGATCGTGTCCTCGATCTCCAGATCTTCCTCGTCGGCTTCCTCGGTCAGCTTCAGCCACACGAAGAGCCCGGCCAGGATGGTCAGCGGGATGACGATCAGCGCTGCCAGCAGGGCACCGACGCTGATGAGCAGGACTTTCAACGCTTTCATTCAGAGGCCTCCCCTGTCGCTTCTGCCGCGGCCGTTTCGGGGGCCGGGGCTGGGGCCGATTCCGGCGACGTTTCGGAGCCACGTCGGTACGGAGCGGCCTCGATCATAGCCACAATCTCCGGCTTCGTGAACTCGGCCAGCTGGTGGCCCACGGCGCCCCCGGCGGTGGCATGCAACAGCCGCAGGACGAAGGAGCCTTCCTGCTCGAAGAAGAACACGTCGCGCGCCTTGGCCTCGTCGATCCAGGCGCCGATCACGCGCAGGGCCTGCTCCATGTAGTTCTCGATCTCGGCATGCGGCATCTGCTCCGGCCCGCCGGCGCGCCCGGCCGGAGCATCTTCCATGAGCTGCGCCACCTGCTCGTCGAGCAGCTCGTAGGTGCGCTTGGTGAGCACACCGAAGGTGTCCGAGTCGGCGCCGCCGGTGGGCAGGGCAAGTCCCTGCAGGAGGAAGCCATCCTCCAGCTCCAGGAAGAGCAGCTCCTTGAGCCGCTCGCGGTCGGCAAAGGCGCCGATGGCGCGCAGGACCTCTTCCCAGTCCTGCCGCGGGCTCCCGTCGTAGATGCGCATGCACCCTCCTGCTGGGGCAGCAGGATACCCCGCCCGTACAGCCCCGCGACCCTCCCGCTCGCGTTGGCCGCTTAGCTGGTTCTCGACGCCGTGACGATGGCCGACGCGAAGGTGCCGGCCGTGCGGGCGTTGTTCACGATCAGGCCGATGTTGGCGCGGAGCGCCAGGCCCTGCGACGCGCGGGCGACGTGGGCGAGCACGTATGGAGTCAGCGCCGTACCGATGACGCCGGCGGCATCCGCCGCTTCCAGCGCTTCGACCGACCAGGCCTCCACCTCAGCGGCGTCCAGCCCCAGCTCGGCGGGCGGCGGCTGGACGAAGAGCATGCCGCCGCTGCCGGGCAGGCTGAAGTGCGCTTCGATGGTGGCTGCCGCCCCTGCCGCGCTGTCGACGCGGAAGGGGACCGGCAGCAAGGTGGCGGCGGCATAGAAGGCCGGGACATGGTCCGTGCCGACACCGATCACCGGCACCCGTCGCGTCTCGAGCAGCTCGAACGTAGCCGGCAGGTCGAGCATGGCTTTCGCCCCGCTGCACACGACCGCCACCCGAGTAGCGGCGAGCTCGTCGATGTCGGACGAGATGTCGAAGCTGGCGCCCGCCCCGCGATGAACCCCGCCGATCCCCCCGGTCGCCATCACCCGGATATCCGCCAGCGCCGCCAGGCGCATGGTGGCCGAGACCGTGGTGGCCGCCAGCCGCCGCGTGGCGAGCAACGGGCCGAGGTCGCGGACACCTGCCTTGGCGATCGGCCGCTCGAGGTCCGCCAGGCGCTCGATGAGCGCTGCGTCGGCTCCGACCACCAGCTCGCCATCGGCCACGGCGGTGGTGGCGGGCACTGCACCAGCCTCGCGCACGGCGGCTTCTGAGGCCAGCGCCGTTTCGAGGTTATGCGGGTATGGCAGCCCCTGGGCGATCAGGCTCGACTCGAGTGCCACCACCGCGCCGCGGGCGGCAAGCGTCTCGCGGACCTCGTCGCCGAATCGAAGGTTCACGCGGCCGCTGCCTCGCCGTCCACGCGGCCCTGGGCCCCCAGCACGCGCGACACTTGCGCCCCCAGCCGGTTGCCCGCCTCCATGGCGGCCGTAAGCGCATCGGCGCTGGGCGGCCAGCTGGCCTTCTTCGTCCCGGTCAGCGTCACCAGCAGTGCGGCGGCGAAGGCGTCGCCACTGCCTGTGGCATCCAGCATCGGCCCCGGGAGCTGCGGGGCGGCGGCCTCCAGCCGCATCCCCTCGGCCACCGCTGCCGATCCATCGGCGCCGACGGTCACGATCACCACCGATGCCAGTGGCTGCAGGGCGGCCGCGGCTGCCAGAGCGCGGGCGGGACGACCGGCCAGCAGCGCGTCGGCCTCTTCGCCGCTCATGATCACCAGGTCCGGGCGCGCCTCCTCCAACCTCGCTCTCAGGCGCGACACTCGTCCCGGATCCGGCGGCACGGAGCCACCGGCGATGCTGAGCCGCACCTTCTGCCTGCGGCCGCCGAGCAGCTCGGCCAGCGCGTCGCCGGTGCGGTCATCGAGCAACGGGTAGCCGGAGCAGTGGATCCAATCCAGGTCCTCCAGCAGTGGTGCGACGCCGGCGGGGTCCAGGGTCTGACGGTCTGAGAGCATCGTCCGCTCCCCCACCGGGTCGAGCAGCGCGATCACCGCCGCGGTCCGCGTGGCGGGCAGCGCCCGCAGCGACACGTGCTCCGCCAGCAGTGCCTCACGCAGCAGCCGCCCAGCCGCATCGTCGGCCATCGGCGCCACCAAGGTCGCGACGGCGCCCTGTCGGGCAAGGCGGACGGCGACGTTGGCGGCCTGTCCTCCAGGGCCGATCCGGATCTTGGCGGGGACGTCCGAACCTTCGCGGCGCGGCCCGGACTGGGCCACCACGATGTCCAACGACAGGTCGCCGACCACGCCGAACGCGGTCACCACGGTTTCCGGCTGGCGTAGCCCTCATCCGTCCCGTGCCAGTGGGCGACCTCGGGATCGGCCAGGCGCCAGCAGAGCCAGACCGGCTCCCCATCGCGCTCACCGGGAAAGTCGACCAGGCCCATCTCAGGGTCTCGCAGCTGCACGCCAAACTCGTCCAGCAGGCCGACCAGGGTGCGCATCCCCTCCCCGATGTCGGCCGCCTCACGCTCCATGCGGTCGGCTTCCGCCGACGAGCCGGGGTCGCCGTTGCCGGCGAGGTACCGGTGCATCTCGGCGTGGGCGGCATCCATCCGCCGCTGCTCCATGCCCAGCTGCAGCAGCACGGCGCGAACCTGCGGGATCAAGGCATTCGCCTGCTCGATGGTGTAGCTGTGGCGCCGGGCGGCCATGCGTCGCGATGGTAGCAGGGGCTCTGCTAGGATCGGCCCCGCTTCGGCTCAACGGGCCTGCTCCGCACCGCGACGGCGCCCGTTCTCGCGGAGGCGGCAGTTCGCTGCCGAGGACCGATGCCTGACGAGATCCGCCGTCATGGCGGGACCAACGACGAGGATCCACCCGTCGGTGGAGATCCCTATTACCACTACAACGGGCATCACCTGCCCGCCTACGTAGGCCTGCCTGCCTTCCAGAAGCTGCCGGTCCTGGACGACGAGGGGTTGGCGCGCGAGCGACCGGATGTGGCGATCGTGGGCGCCCCCTACGACGAAGGCACCAGCCACCGGCCGGGCAGCCGGTTCGGGCCAAACGCCATCCGGGCGGCCACCTACCACGCCGGATCGGTCAACTCGCTGCAGCTGGACATCCAGCCCTTCGACTGGCTGGCCTGCGCCGATGCCGGCGACGCGCCGATCGTGCCCGGCAACCCCGAGCGGGCGCATGAGGTCATCCGGCGCAAGGTCGGAGTGGTGATGCAGGCCGGCGCCATTCCGATCGTGCTGGGCGGCGACCACTCGATCACCTGGCCGGCGGCCACCGCCGTGGCCGAGGGCGTGGCACCCCAGAGCCTGGGGATCGTGCACTTTGATGCGCACGCCGATACCGCGGCCACCACCTGGGGCTCGCTGCGCTCGCATGGGACGCCGATGCGGCGGCTGATCGAGTCGGGCGCGGTGGCCGGTCGCAACTTCGTGCAGGTCGGGCTGCGCGGCTACTGGCCGCCACCCGAGACACTGGACTGGATGCGGGAGAACGGACTGCGCTGGCATTTCATGACCGAGATGGAGGAGCGCGGCATGGACGCGGTGGTAACTGACGCGATCGCTCAGGCGCTGGACGGACCGGAGCGCATCTACCTGTCGGTCGACATCGACGTCCTGGATCCGGGCATGGCGCCGGGCACCGGCACGCCCGAGCCGGGCGGCATGCTGACCCGCGAGCTGTTGCGCGCCATCCGTCAGGTGGTCGGTGCGGTCGACCTCGCCGGCATGGACGTGGTGGAGGTGGCTCCGGCCTACGACACGGCCGAGGTGACGGCCGCGGCCGCCAACCGGTGCGTGCTGGAGGCGATCAGCGCGCTCGCCGCGCGGCGACGGGCCACTGGCGGTGAGCCACGAGCCAGCTGGCCGGACTAGGCCTCCGGCCGGCCTAGCCCCCGACTCGGAACGTGGCGCTGTCGGCGAAGTCCTCGTTGCGGCGGACCACCAGCTCGTATTCCCCGGGCTCCAGGCCACGGTAGGCGGCGCCGATCAGGTAGCCGCTGCAGCTGGCGGGACAGCCCACGACCTCGCCCAGCACCTTTTCCTGCTGGTCGATGGTCTGGCCTTCGCTGTCCAGGGTGAGGGTGATGGTGTCGGATCCATCGGCGTCATCGAAGCCGATCCAAACCCACATCAGCCGCCCGGTGATCGTCGACCCGTCAACGTCACAGCCGTCGAACGACATGTCCGCCGTGCCACAGGCCTGGACGGTGATCACCGCGCCATCGGGAAAGGTGACCGGCCCGTCGGTCGGCTCGGGCGTGCCGCCCGGTGACTCGGAGACGGACCCGCTGGGTCCGGTCGAGGGGCCCACGCTCGGCGCCAGGCTCACCGCGGCGGTTGGAGAAGGCGAGGCCTCTCCCACCCCGCCATTGCCGCCCAGCAGGGTGGCCAGCACGGCGCCAACGCCCAGGGCCAGCACGCCGAGCAGGATGAAGCCGATGATCGGCAGCGCTCCCGAACCTCCACGTCCGCCGCGGTCATCCGCCGGGTAGGGATAGTCGTAGTCATCATCCAGCGCGCCATACGGCTCCTCGTCGTAGGGAGCCTCACCATAGGTGGCTGGCGCATGCGGGGGCCCGTAGGGATCGGCCTGATACGCGTCGGGCCCGTAGCTCGGCGGCGGTGGCTGGTGAGCCGATGCGGCTGCGTAGCCGGCAGCTGCGGCGGCGGCGTGGTCGTCATACGGCTCGCCATAGGCCGGCGGCGGCGGTTCGTCGAAGTCCTCTGGCGTGTGATCGACGTGCTCGACCGGCTGCCCGCCCTCCTCCTCACGGACCGCGTTGGCATCCTCCGGCTCCGGCTGGAACGGAACGTAGCCCGAGGACGCTCGGTCATCGCCCAGCGGCCGGCCCCGTCGCATGGCCGGGTCTCCTGGACGTCGGTGCCGAACCCGCTCCTCCAGCTCGGCGCGGTCCATGCCGCGCGGTCGCGCCTGCAGGCTTGATGGCAGCGGCGCGCCACACTGTGTGCAGTAGGCGGCAGGTGGCGTTGGTTGCTGGCAGGTCGGGCAGCGAATCTGGCCCGGCTTTGGGGTCGGCATGTCGGGGCATTGTGCATGGGGCGCTCCATGGGCGCCAACGGGGGCCCGAGCGGTCCATAGAATGCCGGCCGATGCAGCCCTCCTCAGGTGCGCCACCTCCAATGACGGCGCCCGTTCGATTCCCCTACCGCCGCGTCAACGTGGTTGGCACCAGCGCCGCCGGCAAGACGACGTTCGCCAGGGCGCTGGCCGGTCTCCTGGATGTGCAATGCGTGGAGCTCGATGCCCTGCATTGGGAGGCGGACTGGACAGAGGCGCCCGAGCCAGTGATGCGCCAGCGAGTCACGGACGCCACGGCTGGCGAGGCGTGGGTGGTCGACGGCAACTACTCCGCGGTGCGCGACATCGTCTGGGGTCGTGGGCAGGCAGTCGTCTGGCTCGACTTCCCGTTACGCACGGTGCTGTGGCGCTACGCCGCCCGCACCCAGCGGCGCATCCGCACCGGCGAGGAGCTATGGCCGGGGACCGGCAACCGCGAGAGCCTGTCCACGCAGCTGCTCAGTCGCCACAGCCTGCTGTTGTGGATCCTCAGCACCTACCACCGCCGGCGGCGCGACTATCCGCGGCTCCTGGCCGCGTACCCCGGCCTGGCCGCCATTCGGCTGCGCTCGCCAGACGCTGCCGACAACTGGCTCCGCGCCCTGAAGCGCCCTGCGTGACGTTCTCGCCAACGATTTTCGAACAGGTCACGCACGTCCTCGGTTGCGTAAGCCTTCAGACGGCATCTCGCTAGGCGCCCGGGCGTTTCCATTCGGTGCCGTCGGCGAAGCGCTCGCGCTTCCAGATCGGCAGTCGCTCCTTGATCGCCTCGATCACGTAGCGATTCGCCTCATAGGCGCCAGCCCGATGCGGCGCGGCGGTGACGATTGCCACGGCCGCCTCACCGATCGGCACGATGCCAGTCCGATGCGCCACGCTGACGGCCGCGTCCCAGCGCGATTCAGCCTCGCCGGCAATCTCGCTCAGCACG
>DATBRW010000108.1:0-3225 GCA_036560125.1 Candidatus Limnocylindria bacterium | reverse complement strand
CAAGTAGGCGTAGGCGGTCATCAGGGCCTCGTGCTAGGTGGGATAACCCTAACACTAATGTACGCCGGCGTCGTCGTCCCACTGACGCGTCTGGAGACGGCCCTCGACGTCGATGAGCTGCCCCTTCGACAGGAACTGGCCGCAGATCTCGGCGAGCCTGTCCCAGGCGACGAGGTTGTGGTACTCGGTTCGTTCGGCGGCCCCGCCGCCACGGAACTCGTTGGTGGCGACGACGAAGTTCGCGACCGCCTTGCCCGATGGCAGGGTCCGAAGCTCCGGGTCGCGGGTCAGCCGTCCGACGAGCAGCACCTTGTTCATGTGATTGTTCCTCCTGCCCAGCGCGTGGGCCACACCAGCACGCCGGGCGAGACGGCTGCCTTGCGCAGGAGGCTACGAGGACCCGGTTACCGCCGGCTTACGGTTTCCTTACTCGGACCGATGGGCTTCGACACGACGGTACGCGTCGCGGCGGTTGAGACCCGTGGCCCGCAACAGCGCCACCAGGCTGCGATCCGAGAGCCCCTCGCCGCGACCGGCAGCGAGGAGCGCCTCGACATCGAGATCGGTGCCCGATGTCTGGGGGCGTGGGAGGTCGCTGATCACCACCGTGAACTCCCCGCGGGGCCTGTCGAGATGCGATGCGACCTCCGCTGGCGTGCCGACCAATACCTCCTCGTGGCGCTTGGTGAGCTCGCGAGCTGCAACCACGGTGGATGCTGGCACCCGGTCGCCCAGCGCCGTGAGCAGGGCCGTCATGCGGTGCGGCGCCTCGTACAGCACCAGCGGCAGCTCGGCGGATGCCGCTGCGGCCAGCAGCCGGTCGAGCCCCCTGGCACGCGCGGATGCCGGCCGGGACGGCAGGAAGCCCCCGAACACGAAACCTGGCGCCTCCACGCCGGAAAGGGCAACGGCCGCCGTGACCGCCGCCGGCCCGGGCACGACCTCCACCGAGGCGCCGGCCGCGCGCGCAGCTGCCACCAGCGTTGCGCCGGGATCCGAGACCCCCGGCATGCCCGCATCGGTCGTCAGCGCCAGCGTCTCGCCCCCAGCGAGCCGTGCCAGCAAGCCGGGAAGGCGACTGGCGCCGTTGTGTGCGTTGAAGGACTGAGTCGGTGTGCGCGCTCCGACATGGGCTAGCAGCCGCGCGGCGAGCCGCGTGTCCTCGGCCACTACGAGGTCGACGGTCCGCAGCGCCTCGGCGGCTCGTGGGGTCAAATCGCCCAGGTTGCCGATGGGCGTGCCGACCACGAGGAGCCTGCCAGCCGTCACCGCTCGCGGCGCGAACCGGGGCGGCGCCGCGGGTAGAGATGATCGATCCCCGGCGTGCGCAGGCTCACCTTGGCGACCGGTGGCACCTGGCGCTTGAACTCCATCCGCGCGACCGCCGCGCCAACACGGGCGACGAGCGCGGCATCCAGGCCGGCGCGGATGCATCGGTCCTGGCTCCAGCGGCGGTCAACGAGGGCGTACAGGATGCGGTCCAGGTCGCCGTAGCTGGCACCCAGCTCGGTTTCATCGGTCTGGCCCGGCCAGAGGTCGGCCGATGGCGGCTTGGTCAGGATGCGCTCGGGCACGCCCAGGCACTCGGCCACCTCGCGCAGCTGGCTCTTGTACAGGTCGCCGATCGGCTGGATCGCCGCCGCCATGTCGCCCCAGAGCGTCCCGTAGCCGAGCAGCGCCTCCGTCTTGTTGCTGGTGCCGATCACCAGCGCGTCGAAGGCGGCCGATCGGTCGTAGAGCACGATCATCCGCTGGCGGGCCATCACGTTGCCGCGCCGCACCCGGGTGGCGGTCTCGTCGCCCGCGATCAACGCCAGCATCGGCTCCACCATGGGGCTGATGTCGACGAGCTCGGTGCGGCAGCCCAACGCCTCCACCACGGCCAGCGCATCGGCCTCCGAATCGGGCGACGAGGTCCGGTACGGCATGCGCACGCCCAGCACGTTGTCAGCGCCCGCGGCGCGCACTGCCAGGAAGGCCGTCGTCGCGGAGTCCACCCCACCCGACAGCCCGACCACCAGCCGGCTGAAGCCGGTCTGCGCCATCTGGGAGCCGATGAAACCGGTGATCACCTCCAGCGCCTGCGCGGCGTCGATCTGGGGCAGCGGCGCAGGCTCGGCGCTGGTCACTCCGCCATCTCCTCCGGCGCGGGCAGGCCCGCGCGCTCGGCAATGACCCGGTCCAGCTCGCGACGGTTCAGCTCCAGGCGTTCGTCGGCCAGCAGCGGCAGGCTGTAGCGCTGCATGCGCAGGTCATCGGTCTCCAGGCTGCCGACCACCAGCGCCTCTTCGTAGAGCGGCGCTTCGGCGACCACGGAGCCGTCGGCGGCAAGGAGGCGCGATCCGCCCCAGAAGGTGAGCCCTTCCTCGTTGCCAACCCGGTTGCAGAAGGCGATCGCCACCGTCCCCAGCAGCGCGTAGGTGTCCTGCATCTTGTGCCAGCCGGCGATGGCCCGCGTGCCAGCGGCGCTGCCCGGTGCCCGGGCGGGTCCGGCGGCGATGTTGACCAGCAGCGAGGCGCCCTCCTGGGCCTGCAGCATCGGCAGGCTGGGGTGCCAGAAGTCCTCGCAGACGGAGAGGCCGATGCGTCCCAGCGGCTCCCCCACGTCGTGCGTCCGGATACGGTCGCCGGGGCGCGTGAAGCGCCCCTCGTCGAAGAGGCCGTAGGTGGGCAGGTAGACCTTGCGATGGACCGCCAGCAGCTCCCCGTTGCGCAGGAGCGCGGCGCTGTTGGCATAGCGGTGGTCGTCGGTCTCCTCCACGAAGCCGATCACCAGCAGCAGGTCGCCGGCGTCGCGGCTCAGCGCGGTCAGCCGCGGATCGGCGGCCGGCATGGCCACCTCCGGCACCAGGTCCGATAGCAGGTAGCCAGTCAGCGCCAGCTCGGGGAAGGCGACCAGCTGCGCACCTTCGGCCACGGCGCGGCGCGCCCCTTCCCCTGCCAGCTCGAAGTTGGCGTCGACTTCGCCGAGTCGCGGCGCGACCTGCGCCAGGGCGATGCGGTATTCCACGACCGCCAGCCTATCTGATGGTGGGATCCTGGGAGTCCAGATCGAAGATGTTGGCGTCCGCATCGGCCCCCGCTGTGCTCGGCGGCGCCAGACCGTCCTCGGGAGCCACGGTCCGCCCGGTGGTCGCCTCGGCCGCCCTGCCGACCAGCTCCTGGCGGCGGTCCTTGGCGACCAGCTCCTCCGCGTAGTGACATGCCACGGTGTGGTCGGGCAGC
>DATBRW010000107.1:0-17682 GCA_036560125.1 Candidatus Limnocylindria bacterium | reverse complement strand
ACCGATGCGGGCCTTCTCCGAGTGGGCAGCCATGAAGCCCAGCGCCGTCATGCCGTCGAGCATCGGCGCCTCCGGCGGACCCCCGCCTCGGATCTGGAAGAAGTGATCCATGACCCAGATCGAGTCGAAGCCGGCGTCGTCAGCCGCGCGCGTGACGCGCGCCAGAGTTGGACCGATGGCCTCCGCACCACCCGGCCAGGTGAAGTTGTTGATCTGCAGCCCGAACTTCATCCGGTAACGCTGGGTGTCATTGCTCGACCGCCACGCCGTTCCAGAAGGCGATGTAGCGCTCGACGTGCTTGGCCTCGTCCTTGGTGGTCGGGTAGTACCAGGCCGCGTCGCGGTTGACCTCCCCGTCGACGACCACGTCGTAGTAGCTGGCTGTCCCTTTCCAGCCGCAGACGGTGTGTGTTGTAGAGGGCTGGAAGAACTCGTCCTTGATCGCATCGGGCGGGAAGTAGACGTTGCCCTCCACGATCTCGACCGCGTCCGCCGGCGCTTCCGCCAGCAGGACGCCGTTCCAGGTTGCGCGCGCCATGGTGCAGGAGATCTCCGTCAGGGTTCGGATGCCGAAGGAATGGTACGCCGGGCCGATACGCGAGGCCGGTCTGCGCCCGGACACCGCCCGTGTCCGCTGTGTGCCCTGGCAGGCGGTGATCGGCCGGGATGCTCACGACGAGCACCCCGGCCCGGGAATGCCTAGACCGCGACGGCCTCGCGCTGTGGCTCGAACTCCACGTCAGTCAGCTCGCCGGCCAGGAACTGGTCGTAGGCCGCCATGTCGAAGAAGCCGTGGCCCGACAGGTTGAAGACGATCACTCGCGCCTCGCCGTCCTGCCGCGCGGCAACGGCCTCGTCGATCGCCGCCCGAATGGCGTGCGACGCCTCGGGCGCCGGGATGAAGCCCTCGGTCCGCGCGAACTGGACCGCCGCCTCGAAGCATGTGTTCTGGGCGTACGCCCGCGCCTCGAGGAAGCCCAGCTCGTACAGGTGGCTGACCAGCGGCGCCATGCCGTGGTAGCGCAGCCCGCCCGCGTGGATTGGGGCCGGCCTGAAGTCGTGGCCAAGGGTGTGCATCTTGACCATGGGTGCCATGCCGGCCGTGTCGCCGAAGTCGTAGCGGTACTCGCCCTGGGTCAGGCTGGGGCAGGACGCCGGCTCGACTGCCAGGAACCGGGTCTTCGACGAACCAGTCAGCCGGTCACGCAGCAGCGGAAAGGCGATGCCCGCGAAGTTCGAGCCGCCGCCGGCACAGCCGATCACGACATCGGCCGTTTCGCCGGCCATCTCCAGCTGCTTGGCCACCTCCTGCCCGATCACCGTCTGGTGCAGCAGGACGTGGTTCAGCACGCTGCCCAGCGAGTAGTTGGTGTCCTCGTTGGTGGCCGCCACCTCCAGCGCCTCGCTGATGGCGATGCCCAGCGAACCGGTGGAGTCGGGGTCCTGCGCCAGGATGGTGCGACCGGCATTCGTCTCCTCGGACGGCGACGGCGTGACGCTGGCACCCATGGTCTGGATGAAGCTGCGCCGGTAGGGCTTCTGCTCGTAGCTGACCTTGACCATGAAGACCTTGGTCTGCAGGCCGAACAGCGCGCCGGCGAAGGCAAGAGCGCTCCCCCACTGGCCGGCACCGGTCTCGGTGACGAGCCGCTGGACGCCCTCCTCGCGGTTGTAGAAGGCCTGCGCAATGGCCGTGTTCGGCTTGTGCGAGCCGGCGGGTGAGCCGCCCTCGTACTTGTAGTAGATGCGGGCCGGCGTATCGAGCGACCGCTCAAGGCCCAGGGCCCGAACCAGCGGCGATGGCCGGTAGATGCGGTACGCGTCGCGCACCGGCTCGGGGATGGGGATGAACCGCTCGGCGCTGACCTCCTGCTTGATCAGCTCCATCGGGAAGAGCGGCGCCAGGTCGGCTGGCCCGACGGGCTCTTTGGTCGCCGGGTGCAGCGGCGGTGGCAGCGGTTCGGGCAGGTCTGCCGCGATGTTGTAGTAGTGCGTCGGCAGCTCTTCCTCCGGGAGCAGGTACCGGCGCGTGGTCGACTGGGACATCGGTGACCTCCTTGGACCGTATCGGTCCAGAGAACAACGCGACCCCTCCGTCCCAAAGGACGAGGGGGTCTTCTCGTGGTGCCACCTTTGTTCCCCGGTGTTCTCTCCCGGGCTCGTTCGACCACGGCTCGCGCGATGCGGGCGATGGCCTCGGCTTTGGTATCGGTGCCTCTCCGCCGGTGGCTACTGATGGACCGATGCGTCCGCGTTCGCCGCCGGGGCTCCCGGGTCCATTCGCTGCTGGCTTCACCGCCGGGGTTCCACTCTTCCCGGCTCCCTGTCGGATCGCCTGACGCAGGTACTCGTCCCGATCGTCGCCATCTTCAGATGTGGCGCGGACGGTACGCCTCGCCGCTCCCGCGTGTCAATCCCGGTGAACCACGTTCCCCTTGTCCCTGATTTGGGGACGTTTGGCCCTTCCGGTTCCACGGGTAATCGGCCGATTCTCATCAGATCAACGAGCCGCCCAGCGGCCGGACATCTTTGGAAGCCCGACGGGCGGCGGAAAGGAGCGCTTGTCATGACCCGCGTGTTGGTCGTCCATCACGATCCAGACCAGGCGGACATCGAGGTCGAGCAGCTGCGACGCGCAGGTAACGAAGTCCAGCAATGCGCCGGACCGATCGCTGGAAGTGCTTGCCCTGTTCTTCGTGGTGAGTCGTGTTGGCAGGTCGAATGGGCCGACTTGCTTGTGTACGACGCCTGGATCTCCGGCGATGGCGATACGGAGCTTATCGACGAGCTGCGGGCCATCCACCCGGATAAGCCGATGATGCTGCTGTCGGGAGGCCTGTCCTCCCACCACCACGGCTCGCATCGGCCATCGCGGCAGCCGGTCCCAGCCTGGTAGCCGGGGCTCATCAGGTCCTGGCCGTCTCCGCCGGATCCGGCTCAGCCGCCTCACCGTGCTCGGCGGGCGCGGCCACCTTGGCGGGGAGCGTGACGATGAAGCAGGTCCCCTCCCCCGGCGTCGACTCGACCTCGATGCGGCCGCCGTGGCGCGACACGACCGAGTGGGTGATGTGCAGGCCCAGGCCGGTCCCGACGCCTGGTGCCTTGGTCGTGAAGAAGGGCTCGAACAGGCGCGGCAGGACATCCGCCGGGATACCGGGGCCGGTGTCGCAGATGCGGACCTGGACGTCGCCGTCGTCGATCGGGTCGGCATAGATGTCGATGGCTCCGCGCCCGTCCATGGCGTCCACCGCGTTGTCGACCAGGTTGGTCCACACCTGGTTCAGCTCCGACCCGTAGGCCTCGATCTCCGGCAGGTTCGGCGCGTAGTGCCGCGTCACGTCCACGCCGGCGCGCAGCTTCGAACGCAGGATGACCAGCGTGTCGTCGAGGCCCTTGCGCACGTCGATGCGCTGCACCGGCGCCTGGTCGAGGTAGGTGTAGCTCTTCACCGCGCCCACGATCTCGCTGATCCGTTCGCCGGCCATCGAAACCTCGCCCAGCAGCGCTTCGATCTTGGCCGACGCCGCCAGCCAGGCGGCACTGTCGCGTGCCGTGTCGGGGTCCATGCCAGCGAAGGCACTGCGCAGCTGATCCACGCTCCAGCCTGCGTCGACCAGCGCGGCGGCCTCTTCGGAGTCCCCCACCAGCTCCAGCAGCTCATCCACCGCATCGGCACGCGCCAGCGGCTCGGTTGGGACCTGGTCCGGGTTGGGCTCGATGCCCAGCAGGTCGTGCGGCGGGTGGAGCTTGTCGCGCTCGGCGATCGCTTCACCCAGCGAACGCACCGACCGCCCGATGGCGGCCGCCGGGTTGTTCAGCTCATGCGCCAGGCCGGCGGCCAGCGTTCCCAGCCCGGCGAGCTTCTCCCGCTGGCGGACGAACAGCTCCAGCGAGCGCAGCCGCTCCAGCACGGTGCGCACCAGCGCCAGGGCCGCATCGGGGCCGGAGTCGAGCAGCGCCAACAGTCCCTCGCGTGGAATGCGCAGCACTTCCACGTCGGTCACGGCTCGAACCGATGCCTGCCGCTCGGTGCCCTGCAGCGCAGCAATCTCGCCCTGGATGGCGCCCGGCCCAACGCGGGCCAGCGGCTGCTCGGTGGCGCCGGCGCGCTTGGTGACCTCCAGCTCGCCGCTGACCACCACGAACATCGCATCGCCGGGGTCGCCCTCGCGGAGCAGCAGCTCACCGGGCGCCAGCTTCTGGCGCTCGACGGTCGCCGCCAGGCGCTCGAGGTCCGCATCGGACAGGCCCGTGAAGAGGGGTGCCGCGCGGAGCGCGTCCATGGTCATTGGTCCAGCCGCCTACAGGGTGGCCAGGTACTGGTGCACGAACTGGACGGCCATGGAGCCTTCGCCCACCGCGCTGGCGATGCGCTTGACGGACCGATGACGCACGTCGCCGGCGACGAACACGCCGGGCATGCTCGACTCGAGCAGGAAGGGCTCACGGGCAAGCCCCCAGCCGGAAGGGTTCTTGCCCTTTGCCTTCCCCGCCTCCTCCTGCAGGTTCCCACCGGTGACCACGAACCCGCCGCTGTCGCGCAGGATGGTGCCCTCCAGCCACTCGGTGCGCGGCTGCTGTCCGATGAAGATGAAGAGCGCAGCCAGATCCAGCTCCTCGGAGCCGTCCGGCCCGGTGAGCGTGGCGCCGCTGAGGTGCGTCTCGCCGCGCACCTCAGTGATCGACGAGCTGAGCCGCACCTCGATGTTCTTGATCGCGGCCATCTGGTCGATCAGGTACTGGCTCATGCCCGAGTTCTCCGGGCCGCGGATGATGAGCAGCACCCGGGTGGCGTAGCGCGATAGGTAGACCGCCGCCTGACCGGCGGAGTTGCCGCCGCCCAGCACGCCAACCTCCGCGTCGCGGTACAGCACCGCCTCGGTGGTCGCCGCCCCGTAGTAGATGCCGGCGCCGGCGAGCTCGGCGGCCCGCGGCAGGTCCAGCTGTCGGTAGCTGACCCCGGTGGCCACCACCACCGTCTGGCAGCTGATCTCCGAGTCGTCGGCCAGGGTGACCACCCGATAGGGGTCATCGCGCCGGATGCCGGTCACGTCCTGCGGCGAGAGGATCTCGGCGCCCAGGCGGCGCGCCTGCGCCAACGCTCGGCGGGCGAGATCGCCGCCGGTCAGGCCGGCCGGAAACCCGAGGTAGTTCTCGATGCGGCTGGTCGTGCCCGCCTGCCCACCCGGCGCCTCGCGCTCGACCAGGATCGTCTTCAGGCCCTCGCTGGCCCCGTAGACCGCGGCCGCCAGGCCGGCCGGCCCGCCCCCGACAATGACCAGGTCGTAGAACGGCAGCCCCGCCCGCGTCTGCAGGCCGACCCGCTCCGCGATGTCGCGGGTGGAGGGGTCGCGCAGGACCGTGCCATCGGGAAAGAGGACGATCGGCACCGACGGGTCGATCGGCGCCACGTCGGCATGGGCTTCGAGCAGGCTGGCCGCCACCCGGCGCCCCGCTTCGTCGTCCTCCGGGTCAAGCCACTGGTAGGGCACCTGGTTGCGGGTCAGGTAATCGCGGATGACATGCCCACCCGGCGCCCAGCGGCCGGCCAGCAGGCGCAGCCCTTCGATGGATGGCCGGAAGGTGGAGGTCCAGTCGGCCAGCAGGTCATCGGTGATCGGATAGAGGCGCTCCTCCGGTGGGTCCCAGGGCTTGAGGATGTAGTGGTCCAGCCGGATGTCATTGATCGCCTTGATGGCGACGTCGGTATCGGCGTAGGCGGTGAGCAGCACCCGCTTGGCGTCCGGCTGCAGCTCGATCGCCTGCGCCAGGAACTCGATGCCGGTCATCGACGGCATGCGCTGGTCGATGACGAACAGGCTGATCACGCTGCCACGGACGGTCAGCTGGCGGACCGCCTCCAGCGCCTCCGCCCCGGAGGAGGCGGCGACCACTCGATGCTCCTTGCCGTAACGCGCGCGCAGGTCGCGCTCGATGGCGCGGAGGACCGGAACGTCGTCGTCGACGGTGAGGATGACGGGCTTCAGGGGGGCCATCTTGCGAGAGTCTAGAGGCTGCCCGTGGCGGTCGTGGAACGCCGGCCACGCGCGCCGCCCACCGACGCCGCTAGCATCCGCGCGTGGAATCTTCCGACCGCGCCGACATCGTGATTGTCGGCGGCGCCATCGTCGGCAGCTCGGTGGCCACCTTCCTGGCGCTGCGCCCGGACTGGCATGGCCGGATCGTGGTGGTCGAGCGCGACCTGACCTACCGCACCTCGTCCACGACGCTGTCGGCCGCGTCCATTCGGCTGCAATTCAGCACGCCGTTGAACATCGAGATCAGCCGCTTCGGCATCGGGCTGATCAAGGACCTGGACCGATGGCTGGGCGTGGACGGCGCCCCGCCCCCGGAGATCGACTTCGTCGAGGGTGGCTACCTGTTCCTGGCGACGGAGGCGGGAATTCCGGTCCTTCGCCACAACCACGCGGTGCAGCGCGAGCACGACGTGCAGGTCGCGCTGCTCGATCCCGCCGAGCTGCAGGCGCGCTTCCCGTGGATGCGCGTCGATGACCTGGCCGGGGGCTCGCTGGGCCTGGCCGATGAGGGCTGGTTCGACGCCTATGCCCTGCTCCAGGCGTTCCGCCGCAAGGCGCGTGCGCTGGGAGTGGAGTACGTGGCGGGCGAGGTCGAGGCGATCGAGCGCGACGGGTCGGCCATCGCCGGTGTGCGCCTGGCCGACGGGCGACGGATCGGCACCGAGCTGGTGGTGAATGCCGCCGGCCCGCGCGCCGCCAGCGTGGCGGCCATGGTCGGTGCCGAGCTGCCGGTGCGGCCGCGCAAGCGGTTCGTGTACCACTTCGACTGCCGGGAGCGGCTGGGCCCGGCGCCATTGACCATTGCTCCGTCCGGCGTCTACTTCCGGCCGGAGGGAGAGTCGTGGATTGCCGGCTACTCGCCGCGTGACGGCGAGGTCGACCCGGACACGCTGGACCTGGAGGTGGATCGCTCGCGCTTCGACGACTTCGTGTGGCCGGAGCTGGCGCGACGGGTGCCCGCCTTCGAATCGGTTCGCCTGCTCGATGCCTGGGCCGGTCATTACGAGGTCAACACGCTCGACCACAACGCCGTCATCGGCGCGCACCCGGCCCTGCCGGGGTTCCTATTCGCCAACGGCTTCTCCGGGCACGGCCTGCAGCAGGCTCCTGCGGTCGGCCGCGGCCTGGCCGAATGGATCGCCACCGGCCGGTACGAGACGTTGGACCTCAGCCCTCTCGGCTATGGGCGCGTCCTGAACAACCAGCCGATCCGCGAGCTGAACGTCGTCTGACTACGGCGACGGGTGAGCCAGCGACAGGTGGAGCGGCACCTCGGCCATGGCTGCTTCGAATTCATCAAAGAGCGATTCGGACATGTTGATCTGTAGGTAGGCGACGCCTTCACGCGTCCTGATCGCGTACGCCACGCCCTCGACTGCTTCGATGTGGCCCATCTCGCCGTCGAAGTGAAAGCGCACCATGACGGCTGGTCCGGCAGGCAGATGCCGTTCCGAGCGGGAATAGCGGTCCGGCCGCGATGATGAGATGCGGTCCACGATCCAATCCGTGAGTTCTTCCGTCGAGACGTCCGATTCTGGCTGCGGCTCGACATCAACTGGTGCCAGCGCCAGAAGGAAGACGTTCGGGTCGCCCACTCCCATGTCAACGACGAGGCCGTCCCACCCTTCCGCAAGAGGCCACTGAGACGGCAGCGCCATCCGGAGACCGCTCTGGACGACTGTGGTCCAACCCTGGGGGATGGGCGGCGGGGTGGGGTTTTCGGCGGGTACGCTGGCGAGACAGCCAACCAGCAGGGCCACGATCGGCAGGCCAAGGATGGTTCGATTCATGTCATTCCGTGCCGCAGGTGGCATCCCATGGGTAGGGGTCGGTGAACGCCAGGTGCTCGGGCCCCCGGTTCGGGGCTCCCTGGGTGTACTGGGCCGTATCGATGACGATCATGCCGTCCAGCTCGATCGTGACGGCGAAGCGGTCGAGACCACGCTCGGCCGGGCCCTTGAACATCTTCTCGCCCAGGATGTTGTACGTGCTCTGGTGGCAGCGGCACTGGTAGCGGGTGACCGATTCGCACGGGGCCGGCACCAGGCAGCCCAGGTGCGGGCACTTGCGCCAGAGCGCCAGCAGGTCGGCGGCGGCGGGATTCGGCATGCTCACCTGGTTGCCCATCGCCAGCTCCTTGGCGGCCGGCACATTGACCAGGAACACGCGCGCCGGACCGTAGGCGAAGGGGAAGCCGTTGGCGAAACGTGGCTCTGCCGCCAGCACGCTGTCGATCGTGCCGACCCTGAACTTGGCACCCAGCCCTTCGCGGATCTGCGGCCACAGGAAGCTGAGCGTGCCCACGCCGAATTCCAGCAGGACCAGTCCGGTCCCCACTGCCAGCATGCGGCGCAGGAAGCGGCGCCGGCTCATTTCACCAGCCGGGGGCGCGGTGGCGACAACCCCGTAGGCAGACGCTGCCGGCACGGTGGCCGCGATGGTTGGTGCGGACGAGACCGCGGCGGGACCGGGCACGGCCATAGCCAGGCTTGCCTGATTGGTCGCGGGCCAGAGCCGACGGTTGAGCCAGGCATCGAGGACGCCGCCGGCCAGGTTCGGCAGGTCGCGCCAGCCCGAGCCGCGGTCGCCCAGCACCTGCACAAGCTCGTCGGCATAGCGCTCGCGCCAGCGCCTGGGGTAACAGGCCACCAGGAGCCGATGCAGGAGCGGCGGGCGGCTCATGCTCGGCCTCGATCCGGCTGCCGCAGACGTGCCCGCCCGACGCGCACGAAGCGCGCCATCTCTTCCAATCGCTCGGCCAGCGCAGCGCTGCCGGCGGCGGTGAGCCGGTACGGCCGTCGACGCTCCTCTGCCGGCAACGGAACGACCAGGCCGGCCTGCTCCAGGCGGGCGAGGACCGCGTACAGCGTGCCGGGGCCCATCCGCAGACCGCTGAAGGCCTCGACGTCGGCCATGATCGCGTAACCGTGCCTTGGCCCGTCGGACAGGCTGGCCAGCACCAGCACGGCGGGTTCGGCGTACCGCCCGAGCTCTGCGCTGGATCCCTCGTCGGCCACGCGGCAGGCCTCCTATATCGGTTGACGATATATCTGACACCGATATACGCCTGCCGCCGACCAGCGTCAAGGGACAACCGTCCCGGCCGGCCCGGGACATCCGTGACCGCGTACGATGCGGGCGTGGAGCGGCCGCGCATCGTCGTGACCCTGTCGAGCCCGGATCGGGCCTCGGATCCGGCCGTGGCCCGCCAAAAGAACGAGCGCTACCTGGAGTCGGTCGCCCGAGCCGGTGGCGAGCCGATTGCGCTCGACGAACGGACCGGTGACACCGCGCGTAGTGCCGCCCTGGCGACCATGGACGGCCTGCTGCTCAGCGGCGGTGCGGACATCGACCCGACCCGCTACGGCGAGGGCGTCGCCGGCTCCCATCCGCCCGAACCGGGACGCGACGATATCGACGCCGTGGCGTTCGCTGCCGCTCGGGAGCGCCGGGTGCCTCTGCTCGGCATCTGCCGCGGACTGCAGGCGATCAACGTCTTCAGCGGCGGGACGCTGCTGCAGCACGTGGCAGGCCACGAAAGCGAGCCGTATCCGAGCCCCGCCGTCACACAGCACGCAGTCGCGATCCATGACGGGACGCGGCTGTCCGGCATCGTGGGCGAGCCGGAGGCGCTGGTCGTCAACTCCTACCACCACCAGGCGGTGACGCCCGACCGCCTCGCCCCGGGGCTCGTGGCCAACGCCATTGCAGATCACGACGGGACGATGCTGGTCGAAGGTTTGGAGGCCCGCGACCCGGACGTCTGGCTGATCGGCGTGCAGTGCCACCCGGAGCGGGTCGAGTCGTCGCCGGCGGTGCTGGAGCGGTTATGGAGCGCCTTCGTGGCCGCCGCGCGAGAGCACCGCAGTCGCGCCGCAGTCCGCGACACCTAGGGTCCGCGCATGACATCCGGACGCAGCGTGCTGGTTATCGCCGCCGGCATCCTGGGCATCGTCGTGCTCGGTGCCGTCGTGGTCTTGCTGGCCGAGGGCCGCGAGCCGCAGTCCTACGAGCCCGGCACGCCGGAAGCCGCCATGCAGGCCTATCTGGCGGCCTGGGATAACGATGATCCGAGTGCCGCCTACGACGTCCTCTCGAATTCGATCAAGGCGACCGTCTCGCGCGAGGACTACATCGCCCAGTCCGGCGCCTTCGGCGCGGTGGATTCCAATCGGGCCACCTTCATCGATCGGGTGGAGGGTGATGAAACCGAGGTGACCGTCTTCCTGACCGTGGAGGAGTACTACGGCGATGGGCTCGGCGAAAGCTACTCGTCCCAGCGCACGGTGCGCATGGTCCACGAGGACGGCTGGAAGATCGACGAGCCGCTGGTCGGTCTGGAGCCTGCCGCGTTCCCGGCCTTCCCGGATCAGCAATAGGAGACGAGCCGATGCAGACCGTACGGCGCCTCTACCTATACCTCATGTCGGGCATCTCGCTCGGCGTGCTGTTGGTCGGCCTAAACATCCTCCTCACCGTCGTCCTGCATGCGCTCGGCATCGGTCGTGGCGAGCTCCTCGGCGGCAGCGAATCGGATCGCCAGGCGCTGAGCCTGGCGGCGGCCCTGATCGTGGTTGGGTTGCTCGTGTGGAGCGTCCACTGGCTGCTGGTCGAGCGCAGCCTGCGTCGAGACAACCCGCAGCGCGACGCGGAGCGGGGCGCCGGGGAACGGGCCCTGTACTTCACCCTGGTGCTGGCCGTGCTGCTTGTCATCGGCGTGCTGGCGGGCACGCAGCTGGTGGAAGAGCTGACCAGCCGGCTCTTCGCGGTGCCCCGGCAGGACGAATTCTTCAGTACCGACCTCGGCGCCAGCCTGGCGACGGTGGTGGTGACGGGATCCGCATGGGCCTACCACGTGGCCATCCGCCAACGCGACCTGGGCGCGGGACCGCTCACCGGGGCGGGAGCGTGGATGCCGCGGGTTTACCTCTACGGTGCCGCGCTGGCGGGCCTCGTCCTCACCGCGCTCAACGTCAGCACGCTCCTGAGCACCGGTGTCCTCGCACTGAGCGGGCGGGTGCCCGACATCGATCTGGGCGACGTCCGCGAGCGCCAGGCCGCGGTCGCCATTGCCGGGATCATCACCTGGGCCATCGTCTGGCTTGGCCACTGGTGGTACGCCACGCGGTTGACGCGTGGGACCGGCTGGCGCGCGGAATCGGAGCGTCGCGCGCGGCTGCGGGTGGCCTACTTCGTGGCCGCCATCGGGTCGATGGCGCTGGCGACCGGCATCTTTGCCTTCATGGCGCTCTTCGGCGCCCTGACCAAGGCACTCGGCGCTCCGGAGTCATTCGCGCCGCAGGACGCCGTGGAGGCGATAGCGGTGCCGCTCGTCTCACTGCTCCCCTGGGCCGGAGCCTGGTGGCTGCACCGCGAGTGGCTTTTCGTCGAGGCGCGCGAGGCGAAGGATCCCGCGCGGATGGCCACGGCCGAGCGCCTGAACGCGGCGGTGGTTGCGCTGATCGGCCTGGCGGCGCTGGCCGGCGGACTGGCCGGCCTGCTGGGTCTGCTACTCGACGCGCTGCTCGGCGGCAACCGCACGCTCGGCGACTTCTGGAAGGGTGAGCTGGCCGGTTACCTCGCCGCCGCCACGATCGGGATTGTCTTCTGGCTCTGGAACTGGCTGAGCCTGCAGGCACGCCGCGGAGCCGCGCCGCGCGAGGAGGCGGACTCGACGGTGCGGCGGGCGTACCTGCTGATCGTGGTCGGCACCACGGTGATCGCCAGCCTGGGCAGCCTCGCCTTCGTGCTCTACCGCCTCTTCGCGTCCATCCTGAACGTGGACATCGTGCAGAACGCCGCATCCGCCCTGTCGGCGCCCCTTGGCGCGCTGATCGTGGCCGCGGGCGTTGCGGTCTACCACGGTCTGGCACTGCGCCGCGACCAGGCACTGCGGGCCGACGCGGCTTCGGCGGAACCAACGGAGCCCGCGGCACCTGAGGCGGCCGCCGACAGTGCCGGCGCTCCAGCGCCCGCACGGCGGTTGCTGGTGCTGACCGGGCCCTCGAGCACTGACCTGGACGCGACAGTGGAAGCCATCCGGGCGGCGCTGCCGCCCGAGCTGAGCCTGGAGGACAGCCCGCCCGAGGATTGAGCGGCCGGATCCGTCAGTCCGGAAGCGGCCGCCCCAACAGCAGCGGCATGCCCAGCCGATTGTCGTAGCGCGGTCGCAGGCGCTCCAGGTTGTACATGCTGTCCACGTCGAGCCGGCGCGAGCCCAGGGTCTGGTCGGGCAGCGCGGCATGCGTGTACTTCCCGCCGTGGATCGCCACCATGCGGCCGCTGATCCCGTCGGCCAGCAGCTCCACCGCGATGTTGGCGAAGGTCGTGGCCGCCATCTGGTCCAGCGCGTCGGGGTCGCCACTGCGCAGGTCGTAGGTCAGGTCGGAGTGCACCGTCTCGACGCCGGTCAGGGCGTGGAGCTCCTCGGCCAGGGCAAACCCGACATCGGCCTTGCGCCGGTGACCGTAGGCATCGGCCTCGCCGTACTCCTGCAGTCTGGCGCCCGACCAGGTCGCTCCCTCCGAGGCGATCACCAGCGCATAGCCGCTCGGATTCAGGCGACGGTCGTCCATCAGCAGGTCGGCCAGGTCCTGCAGCTCGAACGGCGCCTCGGGGATGACGCAGCGGCTGCTGGTGACATAGGCGGCGTACCAGGCGCTGTAGCCGGCATTGCGGCCGAAGATGCGGAAGACGCCGATGCGCTCATGGCTGCCCAGCGTGGTGCGCTGACGGTTGATCAGCTCCTTGGCCCGGGTCACGGCGGTCGAAAAGCCGATGCAGTACTCGGTGCCCCACACGTCGTTGTCCATGGTCTTGGGGATGGCAACCAGCGGGATCCCCTCCCGCCCCAGTCGGGCGGCATAGCTCAGCGTGTCGTCGCCGCCGATCGCCACCAGATGGGTGATGCCCAGCGCCTCCAGGTTGCGCAGCACGATCGGGGTCAGGTCGTACGCGCCGTCATCCGTGCGCAGCCGGTCTCGCTCGTCCTCGGACAGATGCTCCGGCAGGGTGGCCTCGGGCATGTGGGCCGGGTTGGTGCGCGAGGTGTGCAGCACCGTGCCGCCGGTACGGTCGATGGCGCGCGTGCCGGCCCGATCCAGCGCGCGCACGTACTGCGGGTCATTCGTGCCCGGCACAAGGTGAGTGAGCCCCTGCCAGCCGCGCCGGATGCCGGAGACCGACCAGCCGAGCTCGGAGGACCGATAGGTCACGCTCTTGATGACCGAATTCAGGCCCGGCACGTCGCCGCCGCCGGTCAGGATTCCGATGTGCGCCATGCGCCTCCATGATGCCGCGCCCGTCGAGCCCTCGCCACGGAATGGCCACTGGCATTCGAGGCCGATTTGGGGCATACTATTAACCCCCTTACGCGCGGCTTGCCGCGATAACTCCGAGGAGCACGATGGCCACGTCTGTCAACGAACGCCGCTACGTCACTTGGCGCCTGCCGGATCGGCAGTTCTCCAAGGTGCACGTGCAGCAAGATCCTGAACTCACCGTCTGCGGCAAGACCCTGCCGCGCGCGACCGGTTCGCCCCAGCCCCCCATTCCGGCTGCCGCCATGTGCCCGGAGTGCGCCGCATCCGAGGCCTGACCGAAGCCTGAGAGGCCCCGTGTGCGGCCGCTTCGCCCAACCCCGATCACCTGAAGAGCTGGCGCGGATCTTCCGCGCAACGGCGGTCAGCGACCTGCCCGGCGACCGCTTCAACGTGGCCCCCACCGACCCCGTGGCGGCCGTGGTCGAGCACCACGGCGACCGCGTGGTGGACACCTTCCGCTGGGGCCTTGTCCCCTTCTTCGCCGAAGGCCCCAAGTCCCGCTCGCCGCTGATCAACGCACGGGCCGAGACGGTCGAGACCGCGCCCGCCTTTCGTGCCTCATTCGCGCGACGGCGCTGCATCGTACCGGCCGAGGCCTTCTACGAGTGGCGCCGGCACCGCGACCCGGAGACGAACCGGATCGTGCGCTCCGAGCCGTTCGCCATTCGGCGCCGGACCGGTGAGGCGCTGGCTTTCGCAGGGATCTGGGCCATCTGGCGCAACCGCGAAACGGCCGAGCGGCTGTACAGCCTGGCCATCGTGACCGGGCCCCCCAACGGGCTGGTCGCCACGGTCCATGACCGCATGCCGATCGTGCTCGACCCAGGGGACTGGGATACCTGGCTGGACGAGGGGGCCAAGCTCGCCGAGCTGCGACCGCTGCTGCGCCCCTATCCGGCTGGGGAGCTGCTCCTCTATCCCGTCTCGCCGGCGGTGAACAACGTGCGCAGCAGCGGCGCCGAGCTGCTGCTGCCGCTGACCCGCTGGGGCAACGGAGCGGCGGGTTGATCATCGCCCTGCCACCCGACGCGCTGGTGCTGCTGGTCGGTCCCAGCGGGGCCGGCAAGAGCAGCTTCGCGGCCCGCCATTTCGCGCCAACCGAGGTCCTCTCCTCGGATGCCATGCGCGCCATAGTGGCCGATGACCCGATGGACCAGGCCGCCACTGAGGCAGCTTTCGAACTGCTGCACACCGCGGTGGCCATGCGCCTGTCGTTGCGCCGCCTGGCGGTGGTCGACGCCACCAACGTCGAGGGCTGGGCGCGCGAGAAGCTGCTCTCGATCGGGCGGCGTGCGCGGCGGCCAGCCCACGCCATCGTCTTCGACCTGCCGCTCGAGGTGTGCCTGCGCCGCAACCTGGAGCGAGACAACCCGCGACCGGCGGCCGCCATCCGCCGCCAGCATCGGTGGATGACCCAATCCCTCCCGTCGCTGGCCAACGAGGGCCTGGACGCCCTCTGGACGATGTCGTCAGAGGAGGAGGTCGACGCGGCGCAGATCAGCCGCGTCGCGCCGGTGCTCAGCTCCTAGGCCGCTACAGCTCCCGGGTGGTGGCCAGCGCCACGTCGCGCACGTAGTGGATGTCCTGCGCCCAGGCGCGCGCCAGGATCACATGGAAGACCCCGCGCGCCCGCCCGTGCGGCAGGTCGATCGACGGGAGCCAGGCGCCGGCCGCATCGGCGGTGAAGCGATGGACGGCGAAGGCTCCGCCGAATCGGCCGCCATCGGCCTCCAGCCGGCCACGCTGCACCAGGATCTCCTCGTCCCGTCCGCCGGCGGACGTGCCCGTGACCTTGACGCGAAGCTCCAGGCGCACCTCCTGGACCTCGATCGGCTCATCGGTCTCGACGGTGAAGGAGCCCGCGAACGGCTCGAGCAGGCAGAGCGGCACCGGCTCCAGCCGGACCTGGGCGGGGAAGGCGTCGACATTGGTGGGCGCCTCCTCGAACAGGCCGTACTGTCCGGTGGCCACCACGCCCGCGTTCAGCAGTGCGGTCGGCTGCGCCATGTGCACGCTCGTCTCGAGGCGCTCGTCCTGCTTCATCGGCAGGTCGACCTTGGCCTCCAGAATCCATTCGCAGCGCAGCTCCTCACCCTCGAAGGTGGCGGGTCCCAGGCCCGGCGCCTCCAGGTCGAGGCCCCACTGCAGCGATTGGCCGGCTGCCATTCGTCCAGGACCCTGCAGCTCGTAGTCGATGCGGTGGATCTCTTCGTGACCCGTCTTGGTCACCGTGCGGGAGGTGGTTCGTCCGTCGGCGCCGGTGCTCGTCTCGGTGGTGTCATAGCGGTAGGTCTCGACGCAACGCAGCACGGCAGAGGCGCCGCGAGCATCCAGGTCGGACTCCGGGGTGAAGCGCAGGGTGAGATGGGCTGGGCGGCCGGGTAGGACCGGATCGGGCTCGACGCTCAGCTGCCAGCGATCCTCGGGCTCACTCATCTGCCAACCGCGCTTCGGACACAGAAATGTCCCGAAGGAACTGCGGCCCGGGCCGGTGGTGCGAGACCGCCGGTCCGGTACCGGAACACTTGATGCAATCGCCTGATCCGGTATCCGCTGCCCCTTCGGGACGACCAAAGCATAGGGGGGCCGCGATCCTGCCTACAAGACCCTTTATCCGCAACTTTGCGGGCAGGTCGGCGCCTTTTCCACACGGCATCCCCAAAGGGAAGGGCTTCGGGGCAGCTCGATGCCCCGCCGGGGTGCTGGCGGGGCATCGAATGCCGCCTGCCGAAACCGGTCGGCTCGGTCCCGGGCCAACCAGGCGACACAGGTGCTACCCTCGGGCGACCGGCGACGTTCAGCCAACGATCGGAGCGAACCGATGCCTCACGGGCCGACCTGGGAGAAGACGCCCGCTGACCTGGCGGAGCGCTTCACCACCACCGTGTCCGCCCTGCCCGGCGCGCAGGTGCGCAAGATGTTCGGCTACCCCGCGGGCTTCGTGAACGGTCAGCTGTTCACCGGCCTCTTCGCCGCGTCCTGGTTCGTGCGCCTGCCCGATGACGAGCGAGGCGAGCTGGCCGCGGCCGGCGGAACCCCCTTCGCGCCGATGCCCGGGCGCCCGATGCGCGAGTACCTCGTCATGCCTGCGGCCATCGCCGGCGACCCGACCGCCGTCGAGCCATGGCTCGGTCGCGCGCTTGCATACGTAGAGCAGCTGCCGCCGAAGAAGAAGCGTTAGGCCAGGAAGTCGCGCATCAGCTCGGCCACACGGTCGGGCGCCTCGAACTGGATCGCGTGGCCGACGCCGGGAATTGGCTCGTAGCGCGCGGCGGGGATGAGGGCGGCGATCTCTTCCTGCCTGGCCGGCGGCACGATCCGATCGGCTTGCGGCACCACCACCAGCGTCGGCGCCGTGATCGTGGTGAGATCGATGGGTTCCGTGGCAGCGGTGTCCCGCACGAAGCGTCGCATGGCGGCCAGCGTGCCGGGCCGCTGCAGTGGCTCAACGTACGCGCGCACCAGGGTCTCGACCGGCAGGTCGGGATCGACGCTGGTGCGGGCCAGGAAGTGGCGCACGACCCGGCGCGCAATGGCGGGGAAGCGGATTGCCACGGCCAGCCCCAGCAGGTTGCTGGTCCGCAGCGGCAGGACGTGCGCCGCGCTGACGGGGGCGAGCAGCACCATCCGGCGAACGCGCTCCGGATGGCGGGCGGCGAGCCGCTGGACCACGGAGCCACCCCAGGACAGGCCCGTCACGTCGACCCGCTCCAGTCCCAGCGCGTCCAGCAGCGCCACCAGCCGATCGGCGTAGGCGTCACCGGTCAGCGGCCGCCGCGGCCGGCGGGTCGACTGCCCGAAGCCGACCATGTCCAGCGCCACCATCGAGCGCTCTGCCTCCAGCCGGGGAACGATCGCGCTCCAGGCAGCGGCGGTGCTGGGGAATCCATGCACGAGCAGGAGCGGCTGGCCGCTGCCGCGCTCGATCAAATGGATGCGTTCGCCGCCGACCTCGACGAATCGGCCGTCGTCCAGCACGGACTCGGGGCGCGCTAGAGCCAGCCGCGGCGGCGGAAGTAGAGGACCATCCCGATCAGCAGGACCGCCATCACCCCGATAATGAACCAGAACGAGCCCGGCGCTCCCTCACCAGGCACCTGCACGTTCATGCCCCACACGCTGGCGATCAGGGTCAGCGGCAGCAGGACGACGCTGGCCGCGGTCAGGATGCGCAGCGAGTCGTTCAGCCGATGCGACAGCACTGACTCATTGCTCGACTCCAGCGCCTCCACGATCTCCTTGTAGGTCTCGAGCACGTCCCAGATGCGCTCGGAGGCATCGGTCAGGTCGTCGAAGTAGACGTCCAGCTCCTCGCCGAAGTA
>DATBRW010000106.1:0-3874 GCA_036560125.1 Candidatus Limnocylindria bacterium | reverse complement strand
CAGGTCGCCGGTGTTGCGCCCGTGCTGAGCGCTGATGGTGATGGCCGGATCCATGCCCAGCGCGTAGAACTCGGCGCCCTGCTGCTCAAGGCGCGGGTTGTCCGCTTTGTTGATGACGAGGAGGGTCGGCTTGGAGGTCCGCCGCAGCCGATCCGCCACCTCGTGATCGAGCGGAGCCAGCCCAACCGCGGCATCCACCACGAACAGGATGACGTCCGCTTCCTCCATGGCCACGCGGGCCTGGACCTGGACCCGCGCTTCGATGTCGGTTCCGGGATCCAGCTCCAGGCCACCGGTGTCGACCAAGGTGAAGTCGCGGCCGTTCCAGTCGCCGGTGCCGTACACGCGGTCGCGGGTGGTGCCCGGCAAGTCCTCGACGATCGCCAGTCGCTCTCCCAGCAGGCGGTTGAAGAGGGTCGACTTGCCCACGTTCGGCCGCCCCACGATGGCGACTACCGGTAGCGAGGCGGTGGGAGGCATGGCGCCGAGTGTAGGTGAGGGCCCGCTCCACCGCCGCCAACCCGGCTAGGATCGGCACGAATGCACATCGGAATCGTGTCCACCCGGTTGGCCGGCGTGGACGGTGTCACCTTCGAGGCGACCAAGTGGGAGATGGCGCTCGAGCGCATGGGCCACCAGGTGCGGATGTGCTCGGGAGCGGTGGATGCGCTGCGCACGAGCGCACGCCTTGTGCCGCCGATGCACTTCGCCTGGCCGCCGGCCGCGCGCGTCACCGAGGCGGCATTCGATCCTGAAAGCGACCCGTCCGCCGTCCGCGGCGAGATCAGCCGGCTGGCTGACCTGCTGGTACCGGTGCTCGACCACTGGATCGATGCGGAGCGAATCGAGCTGCTGATCGTCGAGAACGCCTGGGCCATCCCCATGCACCTGCCGCTGGGCGTGGCGCTGCGGCGGATCGTGGAGCGGCGCCAGATGCCCGCCATCGGCCACCACCACGACTACTGGTGGGAGCGCAGCCGCTTCGACAGCTGCGTCGTGCCGGATGTGCTCGATGAGGCCTTCCCGCCGGACCTGCCGACAATCCACCACGCCAGCATCAACTCGCTCGCCGCCGGTGAGCTGCGCAGCCGGCGCGGGATCGAATCGATGGTGGTGCCCAACGTGTTCGATTTCGAGCGACCGCGGCCACGTCCGCATCCCGCCACTCGCCGCCGGATGCGGACCGAGCTGGGTATGAACGAGCACGGCCTGCTGGTCGTGCAGCCAACCCGGGTCGTGCCGCGCAAAGGGATCGAGCTGGCGATCGACCTGGTCGGGCGCCTGAAGGACCCGGAGGCGGTCCTGCTGATCACGTCGCCGGCGGGCGACGAGGGGCTCGACTACTTGCTCGAGCTGGAGCGCCAGGCGGAAGCCGCCAAGGTCCGGCTGCGGTATGCCGCCGACCGTTTCGAGCCGGACCTGGAGGGCAAGCCGGTTGGTCCGGCCCACACACTCCACGACGCCTATTTGGCGGCCGACCTGATCACCTACCCCAGCCTGTACGAGGGCTACGGCAACGCCCTGATCGAGGCGATCTTCTATAGCAAGCCGGTCGTGGTGAACCGCTACTCGGTGTACGTGGCGGACATCGCGCCGTTGGGCCTGGAGTTCATCGAGATCGACGGCGAGATCACCGATGCAACCGTGGAGCAGGTGCGTCGCGCAATCGCCGAACCGGTACGCCAGGCCCGCATCGCAACTCGCAACTTCGAGATCGCCCGGCGGCGGCTGTCCTACAAGGTCCTTCGCCGGCGCCTGCGGCGGCTGCTCGGCGAAGTCGAGGGTGGCGTCACCGGTGGCTGATCAGGCGACGAGCGTGTAGATTCGGTCTCTTACCTCTTCGAGGTCGACCTCCGGGGTGGAGGTGCCGCCGGTGATCCCAATCCGTGCCTTGCCGTCCAACCACGAGGCGTAATCGGCGACTAGCTCATCGGCATCGGCAACGTGGATGGTGTCCTCGCAGATCTCGCGGCACTTGACCGCCAGCTCCTTGGTGTTCGAGGAGTTCTTGCCACCGACCACCACCATGGCATCGACCTCGGTCGCGAGCATCACGCTGTCGTCCTGGCGCGTCAGCGTCACCGGGCAAACGGTGTTGACCACGCGCAGATCGTGGCATCGGCGCAGGCAGAAGGCGGCGAACTCCTCCAGCTTGTGCGGCAGGATGGTCGACTGCGACAGCACGCCCAGCTTCTTGGTGCGCGGCACGCGCTCCCAGGTGGACCGATCCATGTCGTCGACCACGACGTGCTTGTCGCCGGCGTACGAGCGCACGCCCTTGACCTCCGGATGGTCCTCGTGCCCGATGATGCAGACCGTGTAGCCGTCCTCCGCCAGCTCGCGGGCGGCCTTCTGCGACTGCAGCACCCAGGTGCAGGTGGCGTCGATCACCTCCAGCACGCCTGAATCCTCGGCCTTGGAACGCAGCTTCTCCATCTCGGAGGCCGGGACGCCGTGGGCGCGGATGACCAACGTGCCGCCCTCGACCTGGTCGGCCAGGTCGGCGGTCCGGATGCCGCGGTCCGAGAGGTCGGCCTTGATGCCGGGGTTGTGCACCAGCTGGCCGAGCGTGGTCACCTCTTGGCCCTGCTCGCGGGCGTGCTTGGCCTTGTCGATCGCCAGGCGCACGCCGTAGCAGAAGCCGGCACGCTCGGCGATGCGCACCTCTGGACGCGTTCGTGCTGCGGTCGTCATCGGTTTCATTCTATCGGCGCGGGCCGATTCGACCCGAACCGGCGCCTGGCTGGCCCTCAGACGGCGTCACCCACCTGCGCCACCGCGTCCACAGCGCCCGAGCCGACCGGCTGCAAGCCACCGGGGTCCCAGCGCCCGCGCTGCTCCGGAGGCAGCAGGGCGGCGATCGCCCGCATGATGGTCGCCGTCCCCGCCCGCAGGGCTGCGCGATCGAGGCTGCCCGCCTGCATTGGCAGCTGGAAGGTCGGGCCGATCCGGATCGTGACCTTCGAGCGCCGCGGCACGAGGCCGCGGTCCCGGAAGAGGTGCTGCGTGCCCGCCACACCAACTGGCACGATCGGCACGCCCGTCCGCATGGCCAGCAGCGCCGCCCCGGCACGTCCCTCGGCCAGCCTGCCGTCGCGGCTGCGCGTCCCCTCCGGAAAGACACCCAGCGCACCGCCCCGCTCCAGAGTGGCCAGTGCGAGTCGCTGCGCCGATCGATCCCCCGCGCCGCGGCGCACGAAGATGACCCCGGAATCGCGGGCCAGCAAGCCAGCGACCGGCCAGCTGCGCATCTCCTCCTTGGCCATGAAGTGAATGATGCGTCCAGTGCGGTGACCCACCGCCCAGCCGACGGTCGGCGGATCCAGGTTCGAGCAGTGGTTCGCCACCACCAGCATCGGGCCCGTGCGTGGTACATGCTCCAACCCCTCGACGCGGACCGGCCCGACCACCCACAGCAGCCAGCTGGTGACCACCGCCCCCGGATGGAAAACCCAGGTTCCCATCAGTCCGCGGCCGTTGCGACCGCGGACGCCGCCGTCGCGGTGGCCCGCGCGGGCAGCTGGCGGACGATCTCGTCGAGCGACGCGTCCACGCTGAGCTCGCCGGTGTCGATCACGAGGGCGTCGTGCGCCTTGCGCAGCGGCGCCACCGCCCGCTGCGAGTCGGCGGTGTCCCGTTCCTCGATCTCATGCAGATAGCGCTCGAATCGGTCCTGGCGTCCCATCTCGGATGCGCGCCGCGCGGCCCTGACCGCGGCGCTCGCCGTCAGAAAGACCTTCAGCGTGGCGTGCGGCAAGACCACCGTCCCGATGTCGCGACCCACCATCACCGTGTCACGCCGGCGCGCCTCACGGCGCTGCAGGCGGAGCATGGCGCGGCGCACCGGCGCGTGGCGGCTGACGCCGCTCACCGC
>DATBRW010000105.1:0-3740 GCA_036560125.1 Candidatus Limnocylindria bacterium | reverse complement strand
AGGCGCCCGACGCGCCCGCGCAACGTGACCGGCTCCAGCAGTGGGGCAGCCTCACCCTCCGCCTCCAGGACCAGGCCGATGGATCGCAGCCGAGCATACCGGCTCGTGAGCAGTGCTTCCGGTCCGACCCGGCTGACGCGCTGCAGGTGGCTGATGATCGCCGCCTTGACCAACCGCGCGGTGGCGGCGGGATCTTCCTGGGCGCCGTCTTTCGGCTCGTCGATGATCGCGTCGACCACGCCCAGCTCCAGCTGATCGGCCGCGGTCATGCGCATTGCTGCGGCCGCCACCGGGGCCTTCTCCGGGTCTCGCCACAGGATGGAGGCGCAGCCCTCCGGCGAGATGACGGAATACACCGAGTTCTCGAGTGCCAGGACCGCATCCCCAACGCCGATGGCGAGCGCGCCACCGGATCCGCCCTCGCCGAGCACCACCACCACGATCGGCACCTGCAGCCCGGTCATCAGCTTGATGCTGGTGGCGATCGCCTCGGCCTGTCCCCGCTCCTCGGCGGCGGGACCCGGGAACGCGCCGGCAGTGTCCAGGAAGGTGATGACCGGCATGCCGAGCTTCTCGGCCAGGTGCATCAGCCGCTGCGCCTTGCGGAAGCCCTCCGGATGCGGCGACCCGAAGTTGCGGTAGATGTTCGACTCGGTATCGGTTCCCTTCTGGTGGCCGATCACCATCACCGGCCGCCCCTCGAGCTGGGCCGGTCCACCGACCAGCGCCGGGTCGTCACGGAACGCCCGATCGCCGTGCAGCTCCACGAAGCCCTCGAAGATGCGATGCACCATGTCGAGCGTCCGCGGACGCTGCGGATGCCGCGCCAGCTGCACGCGCCGCCAGGCCGCATCGACCGCTGCCGGGTCGGGCTCCGCGAGCGCGAGCCCCTCGAGCGTGGGCGGCAGCATCTCGGTCATGGCTGGCGCTCCTCGGCCTCGCGCTTGGCGACGGTGTCCCGCGGCGCGTCGCCATTCGTCTCGGCGCCCGGCTGCGGCTCGATGTCGATCCCGATCGACTCGCTGACCGCGCCACCCACCCGTTCGGCGAGGCCGGACAACATGCCGATCGGTCCCCAGCCGCGCTGCTCGCCCTGCGCCCATGCCTGCTCGGCGGGGGCCGGCGGCAGCACGCGCACGAGGCGGCCCAGGGTGGCGCGCAGCTCGGAGCGCGGAACCACCAGGTCGACGAAGCCATGGTCCATCAGGAACTCGGCGCTCTGGAAGCCTTCCGGCAGCTCCTCGCCCACCGTGCCACTGGCGACCCGGGCTCCCGCGAAGCCGATCAGGGCGCGTGGCTCGGCCACGATCACGTCGCCCAGGCTGGCGAAGCTGGCCAGCACCCCACCGGTGGTCGGATCGGTCAAGACGCTGATGAAGGGCACGCCGGCGGTGTCCATCCGTGCCAGCGGCGCCGTGGTCTTGGCCAGCTGCAGCAGCGACAGCGTGCCCTCCTGCATGCGCGCGCCACCGGAGGCGGAGATCACGATCGCCGGGATGCGCTCGGTCAGCGCCGCTTCGAAGCAGCGGGCGATCTTCTCGCCGACCACGCTCCCCATGCTGCCGCCCATGAAGCGGAAGTCGAACAGGCCGATGGCGACCGGATGGCCGTCGATGCGCCCGGTGCCCCACACCGCCGCTTCGCGCAGGCCGGTCTTGATGTGCGCCGCCTCCAGTCGGTCCGGATACGCCTTCTGGTCCTGGAAGCCAAGGGGGTCGCCGGAGGTCAGGCCAGCGTCGCGCTCAACGAATGAGCGGTCGTCGAGCAGCAGGTCGATCCGCTCGCCGATGCTCATCCGGAAGTGGTGCGCGCAGGTCGGGCAGACGCGGAGGTTGCGTTCCAGCTGACGATTGAATATCTGCGACTCGCAGCTGGGGCACTTCGTCCAGGCGTCGGTGGGGCCGTCGCGGCGGCGGAGCGGGAACTTGATGCGCATCGGCCCGGCCTACCTTTGCCCGACTCGCAGGCTGGGCCCGCCGTGGCGTCGCATGCGCCAGACGGCGACCGCAGTGACTGCTCCCACGGCGGCCGATGACACGGCCCCTGCCGCGATCAGGCGTCCGGGATGCTGGAGCTCACGCCGTGCAAATGCCTCCAGGGCATCGACCGCGGCGTCCATGCGCCGGCGCTGGGTGAGCTGCGCCATGAGACGGGCGTCCAGCGCCTCGCCGCCGGGGATTGGCGGCATTGCCGCCCGCACCAGCTCGGCGGCTTCCAGCAGCGGCGCCATGGCGCGATCGGCGACCGGCTGGTCGCCGGCCATGAGCTGTTCGACTGCATGCTCCAGGCGCTCTGCCTGGCTGCGGGGTGTCACGAATGGATGCTCCGTCGGCTGGGGTGCTCGGCGCGTTGCGCGACCGGAAGCCCCTCATCCTAGCCAACACCGCCCACAGCGATGCGTTACTCGCCAGGCTCGGACCGCCGCAGGGCCCTGGTTCAGCCGCCAGGGTCGAGCCGCGCGGCCAGATCGCGCAGCGAGCGGTGGAGCAGCACGCGCACGGCGCCGGGCGACCGGTCCAGCACCTCCGCGATCTCGGCCGTCGACAAGTCGTCCACGAAGCGCAGCAGGATCACCTGGCGGCGGTCGTCGGGCATCTGGGCGACCGCGCGCCTGATCTCACGGAGCTCATCGGCCACCGCGACCTGTCCAGCGGGGTCCGCATCCGGGGCGGCCCGCTGGAAGTCGTCGGGCAGTGGCTCGGTCCGCCTACGAGCGCGGCTGCGGTGCGCATTCGCGATGGTGTTGTGCGCGATGCGAAACAGCCACGCCCGGAAGGTCGAGCCCTGGTCGCGGAATTCCGGGAGGGCGCGCAGGGCAGCCAGGAAGATGCGCTCGGTCGCGTCCTCCGCGTCGTGGTGGTCGCCAAGCTGGTAGAAGGCGTACCCGTAGACGCGGTCAAGGTAGCGGCGGTACAGAGTCGCGAACGCGGCCTGATCGGCCTGGGCCTCCAGCACCGCAGACAGGTCCGGGTCGCCAGTGGGCGCCGGCCGCCTCGCGTCGTGGGGAAGGCTCCGCTCGCGGGTCACGCACCCGCTCCCACGCCGACGGCGGCATCCGGCTGGGGCGCGTCACGCACCGCCACGACCTCGCCCACGGCAAGGGCCACGCGGCCGGCATCAGTGTCGAGCAGCAGCAGACCCTGCTCCGAGATGCCGACGGCGGTGCCAGCCAGCCGCTCGGAACCGAGGTCGACGGTGACGAAACGTCCGTCGAGGGCCGAGGCAGCGGCCAGCCGGGAGATGGGCGACTCCCCGCGCTCCAGGCCAGCGATCTCGGCATCCAGGGCGCTGAGCACGCTGGCCAAGAGGGTGACGCGGTCGATCGGGCTTCCCGCCAGCTCCTGCAGCGAGGTCGCGCGCTCGCGCACATCCTCCGGCATGTCCGCCACGGGCCAGTTGACGTTGATGCCGATCCCGATGACAGCCTCGGCCAGCCGACCGTCCTCGACGGCAGTCTCGACCAGGAGGCCCGCCAGCTTTCGACCGTCGTCGGTGACCACATCATTCGGCCACCGCACGCGCACATCGGCGCGTTTGGTCACGGCTGAGCACGCGTCACGCACGGCGAGAGCCGAGACAATGCCCAACAGCCCCGCGTGGGCCGCCTCGATCCGCGGCCGGACGCCCACGCTGAGCATCAGGTTCACGCCGGCAGGCGATGACCACGTTCGCCCGCGCCGGCCGCGCCCCGCCGTTTGCAGATCGGCGACCACGGCCAGGCCGTCACCGCCGCTGTCACC
>DATBRW010000104.1:0-7164 GCA_036560125.1 Candidatus Limnocylindria bacterium | reverse complement strand
AACGTGCTGGCTCACATCGTGGGCGTCACCTATGAGGCGATCCTGGCCGAGTTCGAGGCCGGTCGCGGGGGACGTAGCGCCCAGAAGGGCGGCTCGGACGACGTGAAATACCACCTCGGCGCGGAGGGCACCTTCCACACGCCGGACGGCGCTGAGCTGAGCGTGACGCTGTCCCCTAACCCCAGCCACCTGGAGGCGGTCAACCCGGTGGTCGAGGGCCGCGCCCGCGCTCAGCAGAGCGATCGCCGCGCGCCGCTGGGGGCCGTGGACCGCCAGAAGACGCTGCCGATCCTGATCCATGGTGACGCGGCCTTCGCGGCGCAGGGCGTGGTGGCCGAGACCTTCAACATGGCGAGGCTGGCCGGCTACACGACGGGCGGCACCATCCACATCATCGCCAACAACCAGATCGGCTTCACGACGGGACCCGCCGAGGGTCGCTCCACCACCTACTCCAGCGATCTCGCCAAGGGATTCGACGTACCCATCATCCACGTCAATGCCGACGACCCGGAGGCGACGCTGGCGGCGGCCCGACTGGCGATGATGTATCGGCAGCGCTTCCACGCCGACGCGGTGATCGACCTGGTCGGCTACCGCCGCTACGGCCACAACGAGGGGGATGATCCGGCCTACACCCAGCCGAGCATGTATGCCGCGGTCGAGGACCACCCGTCGGTCCGCGAGCTGTACGCCAAAGCCCTGGTCAAGGCTGGCTCCATCAGCCAGAAGAAGGCCGATGCGGGTGCCCAGACCATGGCCCGCGACCTGGCCGAGCGGCAGGCGGCGGTCCGCAAGCAGCACGCTGAGCCACAGCTCGACCGTGGGCCCGATTCGGTCGAGACGGAGGATCCGGGCGAGCCGGAGACGGCGGTCGAGGCCGCGACCCTGCAGCGCCTGAACCAGCAGCTCTACCGTTGGCCCGCCACCTTCCACATCAACACCAAGCTGGCCAAGCAGATGGCGAAGCGGCGCGCGGCGCTGAGCGAGGAGGACGGTCGAATCGAGTGGGCGCACGCCGAAGCGCTGGCCCTCGCCTCGCTGCTGGTCGACGGGGTGCCGATCCGCCTCACCGGCCAGGACACCGTGCGCGGCACCTTCAGCCAGCGGCATCAGACCCTCTGGGACGCCAAGACCGGCGCCGCCTACACCCCGATCCAGCACCTGGAGGGCGCCGGGGCGGCGTTCGAGCTGCACAACAGCCCGCTGAGCGAGTACGCAGCCGTTGGCTTCGAGTACGGCTACGCCGTCACCGCTCCGGAAGCGCTGGTGCTGTGGGAGGCGCAGTACGGCGACTTCGTGAACGGCGCCGAGATCATCATCGACCAGTTCATCATCGCCGGCCTGGCCAAGTGGCGGCAGACCTCGCGCCTGACCCTGCTGCTGCCCCACGGCTACGAGGGATCTGGTCCGGAGCACTCCTCCGCCCGCCTGGAGCGCTTCCTGGCGCTCGGCGCGGAGGGAAACATCCGCGTCGTCTACCCGACCACGCCGGCGCAGTACTTCCACCTGCTGCGGCGCCAGGCGCGCCACGCCGATCTGCGCCCGCTGATCGTGATGACGCCGAAGTCGCTGCTGCGCCTGCCGGAGGCCGCATCACGGCCGGATGAGCTGAGCAGCGGAGCCTTCGCATCGGTGCTGGACGACCCTGGCGTGGCCGATGACGCGGTGGCCGGCGTCACGCGGGTCATCGTCTGCAGTGGCAAGGTCTACTACGACCTGACCGCCTCCGATGAGCGGGCCGAGCACCCCGAGCTGGCCATCGTCCGCACCGAGCGCCTCTACCCATTCCCGACCGAGGACCTGGAGCGCGTGATGGCCCGCTATCCGGCCGTCGAGCGCGTCACCTGGGTGCAGGAGGAACCGCGCAACATGGGCGCCCGCAAGTTCGTGCTGCCCAAGATCCGGCACCTGGTGCCCTTCCGCATCCCGCTCGGCGACATCAGCCGGCCGGAGCGCTCGCGGCCGGCCGAGGGATACCCGGCGGCGCATACGGCCGAGCAGGCGCGAATCGTCCACGAGGCGCTGACCAGCTAGGCATGCCATCCCCGCCGCCGCTGCTGGAGCGCTACCGCGCGCTCCTGGCCCAGCCGGACGACGAGCGGTTCCCGATCAGCCTGGGCGAGGGGGGCACGCCCCTGGTGCATGCGCGACGACTGGGCGAGGAGCTGGGCCTTGAGCGCCTCTTCCTGAAGTTCGAGGGCACCAATCCCACCGGCTCGTTCAAGGATCGCGGCATGGTGCTGGCCGTGAATCGAGCGGTCGGTCGCGGCGCGGCCGCGGTCGTTTGCGCATCGACCGGCAACACCAGCGCCTCGGCGGCCGCCTACGCGGCGGCAGCCGGGCTGCCGTGCCACGTGGTGCTCCCCGCCGGCAAGGTGGCGCGCGGCAAGCTGGCCCAGGCCGTGGCGGCCGGGGCGCGGCTGGTCATGGTCGACGGCAACTTCGACGAGGCACTGGCGGCGGTGCGGCGCCTTGGCGAGGAGGAAGTGGCGGCGGTCGTCAACTCGATCAACCCGGATCGCATCGCGGGCCAGCAGACCTTGGCCTTCGAGATCGTCGATGCCCTCGGCGAGTCGCCCGAGGCGGTGGCACTGCCGGTTGGCAACGCCGGGAACATCACCGCCGCCTGGGCCGGCTTCTGCCGCTATGCCGATGCCGGCATCACGCCCTCAGGTCGCCGGCCGCGGATGCTGGGCTTCCAGGCCGCGGGGGCGGCGCCGATCGTCAACGGGGCGCCGGTCGAGAACCCGGAGACGGTGGCCACCGCCATCCGGATCGGCAACCCGGCCTCGTGGTCAGGCGCCGAGGCGGCGCGCGACGAGTCAGGCGGCGTGATCGAGGCCGTTAGTGATGAGGAGATCCTGAGCATGCAGCGCCGGATCGCGGAAGCCGAGGGGATCTTCTGCGAACCCGCCTCCGCGGCCGGCGTGGCAGGCGTTGCGCGGCTGGCCGCCGAGGGCCGCATCCACGCCTCGGAGGGCGTGGTCTGCATCCTCACCGGCCACGGGTTGAAGGACCCCGACGCCGTCGCGCAGGAGGAGGGCAGCCTGCAGCCGGTCGGCTCCGACCTGGGCTCGATCCGGCGGGCAATGGGCCTGTAACCGAGCCTCAGCCGAGGGGGCCCGCTCCTGCGCCGCGCCCGTATCGGGCCATCACCTCCAGCAACCGATCCGCGGGCAGGGCGTGGAACGTGACCCCGTTGCCGGTCATGGTCTCCGCCGCCAGCAACGAGTTGATCACCGCCTCTTCGGTCGCCTCGATGGCAGCCCAGAACAGCGCTGTGATGTGGTCGTCGTCGAGCATGGTGATCGGCTTCGTCACCGATTGGCCCTCGTCCTCGGCGTTCAGTCCACGGTTGCCCGTGGCGAAGGCGAGGAACAGGTCGCCACTGTCGTTCTCGCCGCCACCGCCGGTGCGCGCAATGCCCAACGCAGCCCGCTGCGCCAGGCGACGGCACTGGTGGGCGAGCAGAGGGGCGTCAGTGGCCAGGATCACGATCACCGAGCCGCCACCCGACCCTGGATCGGGGCCTGGGATCTCCGTCCGCGGGATCTCGCGGCCGACGGGCACGCCGTCGATCATCAGCCGCTCGCGGATGCCGAAGTTGGCCTGCACCAGCGCAGCCACCGTGTAGCCGCCGTCCTCGGCTCCAACCAGGCGCGAGGCGGTGCCGATGCCCGCTTTGAAGCCAAAGGCCTTCATGCCGGTGCCGCCGCCGACGTTGCCCTCGGCGACCGGACCGACCTCGGCCGCATTGAGGGCGGCAATCAGGTCGTCCTCCTTGAGATGCTGGCCACCGATGTCGTTGAGGTAGCCGTCCCACGTCTCGGCCACCACCGGCAGCGACCAGGCCGGCCCGCTGCGCCTGCCCTCCGCCCGCCACCGGACGCTCACGCCGACCAGCGCGTGGTGGATGGCGCCAACCGAGTTGGTGTTGGTGAGCGCGATCGGCGTGGTCAGCAGACCCGACTCGCGGATCCACTCCAGGCCGGTCATCTCGCCATTGCCGTTCAGGGTGTGCGACGCGGCGAAGACAGGCTCGCTGGCCGGATCGCCCTCGTGCGGCATGATCACGGTCACGCCGGTGCGGACCGCGTCGCCGCGGATCACGGTGCAGTGGCCGACCCGCAGGCCGGCGACGTCGGTGATGGCATTCAGGCGGCCGGTCGGCAGCTGCCCGATGACGATGCCCAGGTCACGCGCGCGCATCGACGGCGTCCTCCGCTGGCGTGGGTTCGGGTACCGCCGCCCCGACATGCTGGGCCACGGTGGCCTCGGCCGCCGCCGCGCTGGCCGGGAGGCCGGTCACCGCCTCCAGGAAGGTCGTGCGGTCCAGCGAGATCAGCTGGGTCGACTCGAGCGCCACGACCGTCGCCGTGCGAGGGACGTTGCGCAGCAGGGCGATCTCGCCGAACGACTCTCCCGGGCCCTCCTCGCGGACCTGCCGGCCGTCAATGCTGATCGCCACCCGGCCGCCGGTGATGATGTAGAAGTGGTCGCCGGGATCCCCCTGGCGCACTACGGCCGAGCCGGTGTGGGCGTGGACCGGGACCATGGCGGCGGCCAGCTGCTCGATGGCTGGGACGCCGAGTGGCGCGAACATCGGGATGGAGCGCAGCAGCGACACCTCACGTGGACGCGCCACCGCCGCGTCATCCAGCCGCCGCATGGTCGGCCAGGCTGCGGCCGCGGCCAGCAGCATGGCGATTGCCGCCAGCACGAACGCGCCGCGCTGCCCGGCCACGGCGATGAGCAACGGCGCCACGATCGAGCCAACCGCCAGCGACGCCATGTGGATCCCCTCCAGCGCTCCGAACATGCGGGCCAGCATCCGCGAATCGGTGGCTCGCTGGAGCAGGGTGGTGGCGGTCACGTCCATCACGACCCGCCCGACGCCGGCCAGCGCCAGCATGGCGGCCGCCGCCGTCACGCTCGAGAGCAGGCCGAGCGCGGCCAGGGGCAATGACCAGAGCAGCACGCCAAGACCCAGCGGGCCAACCAGCCCGCGACGGCCGATGAAGCTGACGCTGAAGGCGGCGCCGAGCAGCCCGCCGGCTCCGAGTGCCGCGTTCAGGTAGCCGACGCCCGATTCGCCGAGCGCCAGCACATCGAGCGCCAGCACCACGATGAACACGTCGAGTGCGCCCCACAGGATTGCGGCGGCGCCGAGCACGGACAGCACGGCGCGCGGTTGCCGCTCGCGCAGCAGCATGCCGAGCCCATCGAGGGCATCGGGCAACGCCGACCGCCAACCCGCCACGGGGCGGTCCAGCACCTGGTCGCTATCGATGGGGTGGATGCCCCGCACCAGCACCGCCGACACCAGCTCCACCGCGGCCGCGCCAAGGAACACGGTCGCCGAGCCGGTGAATGCCAGGGCCAGGCCGGCGAGCGCCGGCCCGACCAGCATCGAAGCGGTCGCGATGCCGCCGGCTGCCACATTGGCGGCCGTGAGCTCGGATGGCGTGCGCGAGATCGAGGGCAGGATGGCAGCCTGGATCGGCCGCGTCAGGGTGATGGAGGAGGCCGCGACGGCAGCGCCCAGGTAGACGATCCAGGCCGGCGCCTCGACCAGCAGCAGTACGCCTGTCGCGCCCATGGCCGCCACCTGCACCAGGTACGCGATCAGCAGGGCGCGCTCGCGACGCATACGGTCGCCGAACGAGGCCGCCAGCGGCGCAACGACCGCTGAAGGAGCCAGCTGGATCAGCGCGGCGATGCCCGTCTCGGTGGCGCCGCCGCGATTGAAGGCGTAGACCAGGATGGCGATCCAGGTCGCCCATTCGGCCAGCGAGAAGCCGATGAAGGCGGCCAGCACGCGGCGCAGCGAGGCGTTGTGGAAGACGGCGGTGACGACGGCGAGAGGCGCCGGCAGGGATGGCCTCGACACCGCGCGATCATCGCACGGCGGTGGAGGGTCGCCTAGCAGTTGCAGGCGGCCACGGTGGCCGCCACGAACTCCTCAGGCTGAGCGGACTTGGACACGAAGGCGGCGTCATCCGGCATGCCATCGGGCTCATCGGTCCAGCCCATCAGGACCACCCGGACCGAAGGCCAGCCGAGGGCAATGCCGGACAGCAGGGCCCGGCCGGCGTCGATGTCGGGGAGCCGCGGATCCACCACCACCACGGTGGGATGGCCGGCCTCGACCAGCTCCATCGCGGAGCGCACGTCACCGGCGGTGCCGATCACTTCCACCCCGGCCACGCGCAGCACCTCGGCGATGGACTGCTGGACACGGCGATCTGCGTCGACGATGGCGACGCGGGCGGGAGTCTCTACCGACTCCTGCACGATGGGGCTGGACATGGAACGATCCTACGACCGCGTTCGAGGAACGTCGTCGTCGGAACCGACGATGGCCAGGTACGTCATTCCGCCGACGCGGCACCCTCACCCGCCAGCACCGGCGAACCGTCGGTTGCGGTCGCAGCGAGCGGCAGCGTCATGCGCACGCGCGTCCCATTTCCGGGACGGTGGCCCACCTCCAGCTCCGCACCGATGCGCTCGGCCCGCTGCTGCATGCCGATCAATCCCAGGTGCCCGCGCGCGATCTCGGCCGGGTCGAACCCGGTGCCGTCGTCTTCCACGGTCAGGCGCACCTTGCGGCCGGTCCGACGCAGCTCGATCCGGGCGGTGTGCGCATTGGCGTGCTTGACCACGTTGTGCAGTGCCTCCTGCGCCACCCGGTAGAAGGCCTCTTCGATGTCGAGTGGCAGGCGCTCCTCGGACTCCACCTCGACCGAGACGGCCAATCCCGTGCGCCCCTGCACCGCCGCACCGTGGTTGCGCAGCGCCTGGGCCAGTCCATCGGTCTCCAAGCCCTGCGGACGGAGCTCGAAGATCAGGGTCCGCATCTCGGCCAGCGCGTCCTTTTGCAGCTCCTTCAGCTCGGCCAGCTTGGCGCGCGCCGCCTCGGGGTCGCGATCGAACAGCAGCTCCAACGCCCGGGCGGTCAGGCCCATGCTGAACAGCGCCTGGGTCACCGAGTCATGTAGCTCGCGAGCGAGGTTGGCGCGCTCCTCGTTGGCGGCCAAGGCGGCTGCCTGACGTCGCAGGTCCTGCTCCAGCCGCTCGCGTTGGCGGATGTCGCGGACCGATCCGTGCGCGCCGGCGAAGCGGCCATCCACCAGGGTGGCGACCATGCTGATTTCGACCGCC
>DATBRW010000103.1:0-21604 GCA_036560125.1 Candidatus Limnocylindria bacterium | reverse complement strand
ACCACAGCAGGGCAAAGTCCCGCCTGCGCAGTACCGCGAGCATGGGCTAGGCCGCGGTCAGGGAGGGTCCGTGAACCTCCAGCAGCCGCAGCGACTCAGCGGCGAAGACGGCATCCAGCCGGGCATGGCTGCCGGCCTGCTCGTACCCGACGACCAGGGCTGGGCCACCGTGCGCCTCGATTTCGCGAGGCGGCATGGCGCGTAGTCGAGGATGCGTGCGGCGGAAGGCGCGCGCTTCTGGCAGCGCCAGCGTGAGGGCGCTCACCGACGTCGTGACCTGAAGCCCGCAGTCGACGCAATCGGCGTACAGACCACGGCGGTGGCTGCCGGCGGGCACGTCGTCGCGCACATAGGTCTGAAGGCGCAGCGTGTTGCCGCATTGCGTGCACGCGACGTGGCCGGTCTCCAGCCCGCGGCCGTAGTAGGCGTGTGACCACTCGTCGGCTCGCCGCAGGATGGCGGTCGGGCGCACAAGGCCATCCAGCAGGGCCGCAAAGGCCGGATTGGCAAGCGAGAACTCGACGGCCCGGGCGGACGGGTTCGGGTCGCAGTGCGGGCACCGAAAGGCAATCGTGCCCGGAGCGCTCTCGATCCGCATGAGGAGCGTGCCCGCCCCGCACTGGGTGCAGTGCACGCGCGTGTGCGACCAGCCATGAACCCGGGCCAGCGTGAGCCCGAGCGACTCCGCCTCCTGACGCAGGTCGCCCGTCAGCGAGCGCCGCAGAGTTGCCTTGCCTCGGGTGAGGCGCATCGAGACCGCATCAGCAGTGCTGCCGGTGCGATGGGCGATCTCCACGACGCTCCGGTCGTCCAGGTAGCGCTGGCGCATGGCTTCGCGCGAGGCCGCCGGGAGCGCACCCAGCGCCTTGTCCACCAGTTCGGCCATCTCGGCCCGCTCGAGCTCGGCGTCGAGGTCGAGCGCGTCCCGCGGCTCGGCGAATGTCTCGGCAGCGAGCGATGCGGCGGGCAGCTCGCGCCCGCGCCTGCGTGCCCATCGGCGGCAGATATTGCGTGCGATGGCGGACAGCCACGGCTCGAATCCCGCGGGCTCGCGCAGCTTGCGCCGCATGCGCCACGCCTCGAGCAGGGTTTCCTGCGCGAGATCGTCGGCGGCGTCGCGATCCCCGGAAATGGCCGCGCACAGCCGAACCAGCCGCGCGCGGTCGAGGTCTCGCCACAGGTTGGTGTCTGTCATCGGGTTTCCCCTTGGCCGATACTGTGGGACAAATCGCAACCCAACGCGAATGACCAACGTCGTTATCCATTCAGCGTGGATTGCATGCGATTTCGCGAACGAGGACAGATGTGGCCACGAGGACTGAGCGTCCAACACCCGGTGGGTACCTTGCGTAACGCAAAGCGCAGTTATGCCGCGGCCCTGCTCCTCCTTGCTGCGTCATGCAGCAGCTCCGCCACGACGCCAACGCAGTCGACCCCTTCGGTTGCTGCATCGGCGTCCGACTCATCGTTCAGCTCGTCGGTCTACGCTTACTCGATGGCCCTGCCGGCCGGCTGGAGGCCAATTCCTGCGACTGAGGCGTGGGACGGGACGACCGGTATCACCAACGAGGATCCGTGGGTCGACCAGTTCATCTCGGAGCGCGGCACTATCGCTTGGGCCTTCGCCGCGCCGACGTCAAAGTCGCTGGACGAATTGACGGCCGACCAGATCGCCTCGGGCGCTGAGCGTGAATGTTCGACAACGCCCGAAACCGATGAGGAGACGACGGTAGGCGATGCGCCAGCGCGCTTTGTCGTGACGCACTGTCCGGCGGACAGTGAGACCGTGGTCGCGTGGGCTGACCTCGTCCACAAGGGGGATGGCTACTTCTTCTACTTCATCTACCCCGACTCGTTGGCCGCCGACCCGAACCCGCTCGACCCTTTCCGGGAGCTGCTGAGCGGCATCGAATTCCGTTGATGGCGTAAGGACCAGCGAACTAGAAGCCATGCGATTCCGTGCCACGCTGGAGACCGAGGGCAAGACCGCCACTGGCATCAACGTGCCGGCCGAGGTCGTTGACGCGCTGGGCGGTGGCAGGCGGCCGCGGGTCACTGTCACCATCAACGGGCACACCTATCGCAGCAGCGTCGCGGTGCTGGGCGGGCGCTACATGCTCGGGGTCAGTGCCGAGAACCGGGCGGCCGCGGGGGTGGAAGGCGGCCAGGACGTGGACGTTGAGCTGGAGCTGGACACCGCTCCCCGAGAGGTGACCGTCCCGCCCGACTTCGCGTCCGCCCTGGCGGCTGAGCCGGCGGCGCAGGCGACCTTCGATGGTCTCTCCTACTCGAACAGGTCGTGGCATGTGCTGCAGATCGGCGGCGCCAAGACGGATGAGACGCGCCAGCGCCGCATCGCCAAGTCGGTTGAGGCGCTTCGCGCCGGAAAGGTGCGCTAGCCATGGCCCTTGCTGATCGGGTGGTGGTCATCCCGGGAGCGACCGGGGCTGCTGGTCGTGCGGCCGCGACCGCCTTTGCGGCTGAGGGCTGCAAGGTCGGGCTGATCGGGACCGATGCGGCGAAGCTCGGCAGCCTGGCCGCCGATCTGGACCTGTCGGATGGCCGATGGCACGGCGCGGCCGGCGACGTGACCAAGGCGGATGACGTGCGGCGCGTGGTGGCCGAAATCTCCGAGGCGTTGGGTCCCGTCGACGTCCTGGTCCACGTGGTCGGCGGCTGGCTGGGCGGCATCCCGGCTGTCGAGCTGGATCCCGCGGACGTGGCCACTTCCTTCGACCAGCACGTCTTCAGCACCCTGCACATGGTCCAGGCCGTCGTCCCGGGCATGCGGGAGCGCGGCTGGGGACGGGTCTTCGCCATCTCGCAGCCGTTGGCGACCGAGCCGGGTCCGCGCGGTGGTGGCTACCTGATGGCCAAGGCGGCCCAGGAGGTGATGCTGCGGAGCCTGGCGCGGGACATGGCGGGGACCGGGGTGACGGCCAACCTGCTCATCGTCAAGACCATCGACAAGGACCATGAGCGCGACCGCGAGCCGACCGCCAAGAACGCCCAATGGACGACCCCGGAGGAGATCGCCGCGGCCATGGTCATGCTCTGTGGCGACGCCGCAGCGACCATCAACGGAGGGCGGATAGTACTGTTCGGCCGCTGAGCGTGGCGGCTAAGGTGCACCCGAGCGGTGCGGGCCCAATCGCACCGAACCGGGGAGGGTGCCCAGCATGTGGATGGATCCGGCGCAGGGAAGGTGGGTCTGCCCTCGCTGCTTCGAATCGAACGAGGCCGATGCGGATCGCTGCGCCAAATGCGGCCTGGAGCGCGGCACGGATCCGGTCGCGGGTCCCGCGCCCGCGCCGGGAGCTCAGCCGACCGCACCCGGGACGGAAGGCGCGCAGTCTCTGCCGGCGGCTCCTGGCAGCGGGTATGGCGCGCCTGCACCACAGTCTGGCCGCCCGGGATGGCTGCAGCTCGTCCTTCGCTTCTGGTGGGTCGGGTTGCTCGTCATCGGCGGTGGGATCGCGGCCTTCAACTACCTTGGCGGCTCACGGCCCGTTACTGATATGAGCGTCGGTGACTGCTTCGATCTACCCGACCCCGAATCCGATTCCATTTCCGACGTCACTCAGCGGGAGTGCACGGAGCCGCACCAGTACGAGATGTACTTCGTCGGTGACCTGCCGGATGGGCAGTACCCGTCCGACAGCGACGTGGACCTTTGGCTCGAGGCCAACTGCCTCCCGGCCTTCACCGAATATGTCGGCATCGACTACCAGAGCTCGGTCCTCGTCGCGCTGCCGATCACCCCGACAGAGGACGGCTGGAACGACGGCGACCACAGCGTGCAATGCGCCATCCGCGACCCGAACAACGCGGAGCTCACCGAGTCGCTGGAGGACGCCGCCCGCTAGCCCTCACCAGCGATCGACCGCGTCCACCAGGGCATCGACATCGGCGGTGGACCGGGCGAGGACGATGACGCCATCGGCCCCGGCCTCATGCCAGCGCGCCCACGCCTCGCGTGGCGCATCGACCCACGGGCTGCCGGTGATCGGCTCGTCGCTCAGCCAGTCGTCACCCTGAAAGCCAACGATCACCCGCTGATCGGCCCGCGCTCGCCCGCTCTCCTCGAGTGCCTCCAGGTAGGCGGGCAGGTTCGCCTCGAAGTTGTCGTAGAAGGCGGTCCAACCGTCGCCGAACCGCCCGGCCAGGCGGGCACCCGCCCTTGTCTCCCCACCGACGATGATGGGTGGGGGTGGATCGGGAACCGGGCGGGCGTAGGCATCGGTCAACGGGTAGAACGGTGACTCTCGCGTGACGGGTCCACCGGTCCACAGGGCCCGGATGACCGCCACCGCCTCCTCCAGGCGCTTCACGCGCTCGGGCGCATCGGGATACTCCATGCCATAAGCCTCGTGCTCGTTCGGGCCGCCGCCGATGCCGATGCCCAGGACATGCCGCCCGGCGGAGCCGATCTGCAGCGTCGCCGCCATGCGAGCCAGCAGGGCCGGATGGCGATTCATGACATTGATCACGAACGAGCCGATGGTTGCCCGCTGCGTGGCGCCCGCCGCCATCGACAGGATCGTCCAGTTCTCCACCACGGGCACGGTGATGTCGCCGCGCCCGATGAAGTGGTCCCAGGCCCACAGCCCGGCGTAGCCCGCGGCATCGAGCCGGCGGGCGCTCTCGAGCCACCAGTCGGGTCGAGCATCGATGGTGCGCAGGCAGACGCCGATGGGCAGCCTCCCCGAATCTCCCGTCGTGACCATGCCCCGATGCTAGGCCGTGGCGGTGCTCGGCGCTGGCGGCGGTACTTTCGGGTGATGGGTGTACTGCGGGTTGGTTCGTTACGGTCCGCCCGATGCGACCCGTCATCTCGCTGGTTTCGTTCATACCAAGGCGCACCGGGAGGGATCGTGTCGTCGCTGCGTAGCGGCGCGGGTCGCCGCACGCCACCACGCCTCCTCGCCTCCGCCCTGGACAGGGTGGCCGGGATGGACGCCAAAGGGCTGGTCGCCGCGCTGCGCCAGAGCGAGGAACGCTACCGACTGTTGGTCGAAAGGCTGCCCGGCATCGTGTACATCGACGAGCCTGGCGCGCAGGGCCGCTACATCAGCCCGCAGATCGAGTCGATGCTCGGCTATTCGGCCGAGGAGTGGCTCGAGGATCCGGATCGCTGGGCCGAGGCGCTGCATCCGGAAGATCGCGACCGCGCGATCGCCGAGCTCACCGCCGGCGAGCAGAGCGGCCAGCGCTTCACATCCGAGTACCGGCTGCTTGCCCGCGACGGCCATGTGATCTGGTTCCGCGACGAGGCGACGCCGACGCGTGACGTGGACGGGCGGCTGCTGGTCCATGGCGTCATGTTCGACGTCACGCGCGAGCGCATGATCGAGGCTGAGCTGGAGGCCGAGGTGGCCGAGCGAGCCGATGTGGCGACTGCGCTGAGCAGCTTCCGTGGCGGCGCCGATTCGGTGGCCACGTCCCGTGGCCTGACCCGCGAGATGCTGCGACTGCGGCAGGTCGATATCGCCGTGCTGTACGCCTTCCACGGCGAAAGCGTCTTGCCGCTGGCGATCCACGCCCCGCCGGGCGCCCCGATCGCGGTCGGGCGGGCGCTGCCAACCGCCCGTGCCGCCTACCTGCGCGCCAGCGCGGCGCGCGGACCGTGGATCGACGAGTGGCGTCCCGGCGTGGAGGTCGACGACTACCAGCGCGCCTGGCTCGAGGTTGGGCTCCGAGTCGGCGTCTACGTTCCGCTGTCAGTGAACGGCGTCCAATACGGGCTGATCGCGGCCGGCACCACTACCGAGATGTCCGGCCCCGAGATGGGTCGCCGGTTGCCAGCACTGCTCGAGTTCGCGGCGGTCGCCAACGCGGTGCTGGGACCGCAGCTCATGCGCCAGTCGGGCGAGCTGCAGATCAACGCGCTGCGCGAGCTCATCGGCTCCGGTGGATTGCGCACCGTCTTCCAGCCGGTGGTCCGTCTCGAGGACCGGCAGGTCATCGGCTACGAGGCACTGACCCGATTCACCGATGGCAGCTCACCGGTCCAGCGTTTCGCCGAGGCGGAGGGCGCCGGGCTGGCCGTCGACCTCGAGCGTGCGGCGGTGGCCTCGGCCATGGCAGCGGCCACTCGGCTGCCGGATGGTCCCTGGCTGAGCATCAATCTGTCGCCGGCGGTGCTCCCCGAGCTGCGGCAGCTGACGTCGCTGGCTGTCGAACCGCGCCGGCCGCTGGTGGTGGAAATCACCGAGCGCATGGCCATCGAGGACTACGGCGCCGCCCGACGGCTGCTGCGGCGCCACCTCCCGTATGCACGAATTGCGGTCGACGACGCTGGAGCGGGCTTCGCGTCGTTGCGGCATATCGCGGAGCTGCGCCCGCAGATCGTGAAGCTGGACATCCAGCTGGTCCATAACGTCCACCGCGATCCGGCCCGCGAGGCTTTGGTGGCAGGCATGGTCCACTTCGCCACCGAGTCCGGCTGCGAGCTGATCGCCGAGGGAATCGAGACAGAGGCGGAGCGGCGCGCCCTGGTGCGGCTGGGCGTCTCCATCGGCCAGGGATTCCTGCTCGGCCGGCCGGACGCGCTCACGGCGGTCGCGTAGGAGTCGCTTCTGCCGCGAACTCCCAGTGGGCGGGACTAACGACGAAGAAGCGGCCCAAACATGGCGCCGATTCCCGCCCGGAGAGAATCCCCACCAAATAATGGCCGGCAATCGGCCCAAACCAGGGGATTCTTGTCCGTTAGTCCCATGGGTTGGGAATCGGCGGCAACTACGACTCCCCGAGCCTTTCGGCCAGCCAGGTCAGGGCCAGCGGATACCGCCACGCGGCGTTGGTGTGCCCGCCCTCGAAGAGCTCGAAGTGGATCCGATCTTTCGCCACCCCCGCGGCCAGCAGCTCCCGATGGAAGGCGGCCGCCGCCAGGTCCAACGAGTACTCGTCGCCGCGGCCGGCATCCAGCCAGATGGCACGCAGGGAGCGCAGCGCCTCGCCGTGGGTGCGCGCCATGCGGACCGGATCAGCCGCCAGCCACCGGTCCCAGATCTCCGGGATGAGCTCGCCGGTCTCGACGTCGAAGGGGAGCCGCACGGTCCCGTCGGCATCGGCTGACCAGCAGGCGGCCATGCAGCCGAGGTTGAGCAGGGAGCCGTCGCCGCCGCGAGATCGACCGGGGCGGGCATGGAAGTCCTCCCAGAAGGCGGCCAGCGACCCGCCGTAGTGGTCGCGCAGCGCCTTGACGGCGGGTCCGATCTCCGGCCCGTAGGCCAGCTCGAACAGGCCGTCGCCGGCGTGCGAGGCGAAGGCGCCGAACAGGTCCGGCCGCAGCATGGCGTTGACCATGGCGCCGTAGCCGCCGCTGGAATGCCCGGCCAGACCGCGGTGCGCCGCCTCGGCCAGCGTCCGGTACGCACCGTCCACGAACGGCACCACGTCCTCCCAGAGGTAGGTGCCGTACCGGCCGGTGCCCGGCGAGTCGACGAACTGCGATCCACCCAGCCGCGTCCAGGCGTCGACGTACACGACCACCGCCGGCGTGGCACCGCCCACGAAGGCAGCATCCATCTCCTCCAGCGGATTCCGCTGCCACGATCGCCGGTTGCGCCACGTGTCGACCGCGTTGGAGAGCCCCTGCAGGACGTAGATGACCGGGAAGCGACGCTCCGCCTCCGCGTCGTAAGCTGGGGGCAGCTGCACCAGCAGCGGCCGGCGGTGCGGGTCGCCCAGCGGATTGCCGGTCAGCGCCTGGCTGTCGATGACCCGCTCGTCGACCCGACCGACCATCGGGTACCGCCACGGTGGCTCGAGGGACGCCCAGTCCTCGCCACCCATCGGCCTAGGAGGCCTCGCTGCCCGCGATCTCGATTCGGGTCAGCCGCCGAATGGCGATCGCCACGGTGAGCAGCAGCACCAGCCCGCCAACGACCAGCGCGGTTTGCAGCTCCAGCGGCGCGCTGAAGACGGCCAGGGGCGCATCGGTCAGGGCGTCGGCAATGGCCAGCGTCTGCTGTCGCACGCTGAAGGTCTGGGTGCCTGCGAACAGCCCGGCCAGCACCCCTTCCCAGATGAGGACGTAGCCAAGGCCGAACACCAGTGCGCGGCCTGTGATCAGGCTCAGCGCCATGAAGATGGAGCAATAGATGATCGAGCCGATGGCGGCCGCGAACGTGAAGGCCGGCACCAGCCCGGACTGGTCGCCGCCGGCGATCAGCCCGGCCAGGAAGATCGGCACGCAGGTCAGCAGGATCGAGCAGGCGCAGGCGATGACCAGCTTGGTGATGAGCGTCACCCAGCGCGGGATCGGCTTGGCCAGCAGGTAGATGGCGGTGCCCTCGTCGAGCTCGGCACCCAGGGCGGCCGTCCCGAACAGCAGTGCCACCAGTGGCATCAGGGTGGCGATGCCGAACGTCTCCAGCAGCACCGATGTGTAGCGGGCCAAGTTGGCGTCCTCCGCTCCCAGGCGGAGAGCGAAGGCGACGACCAGCATCACCGAGCCGAGCAGCAGGAGCAGGATGGTCCGCCGCCGGCTGAGCAGCTGCCGCATGGTGATCCCGGCGATCACGCCGTTCATGCCTCTGGCCTCACTGGCGCACCAGGTAGCTGAAGACCGATTCCAGCGACTCGTCGGTCGGGAGCAGCTCGTGCAGCCGGATGTTCGAGCGCTTCGCCACGCCGGCGACGGCGCGGCTGAAGGCCCCGAACTCGGTGGTGCGGACGGTGATCAGCCCGTCGTCGAGCGACACGCCGGCCGTTGACGGCTCCTTCATCAGCGCCGCGGCCAGCGCCCGGTCGTCGGAGGAGCGGAGGGTGAAGGTGTGCGGCCGATCCGTCATCAGGCGGCGAATCTCGCGGAAGTCGCCGGACGCGGCCAGCCGGCCGGCAACGATCACCAGCACCCGCTCGGCGACCCGCTCCACCTCTTCCAGGATGTGGCTGGAGAACAGAATCACGCGGCCCTGGCGGGCCATCTGGCGCAGCAGGTCCATCATCTGCAGCCGCTGACGCGGGTCCATGCCGTTGAAGGGCTCGTCGAGCAGCAGCACCGGCGGGTCGTGAACCAGCGCCGACGCGACCTTGATCCGCTGCCGCATCCCCTTCGAGTAGGTGCCAATGGCGCGATTCTGTGCGGCGCCGAGCTCCACGTGGTCGATGGCGCGCGTCGCCGCGGCGGCGGCCTGCTCGCCGTTCATGCCCTGCAGCCGGGCATTGGCGACGACGAACTGGCGGCCCGTCAGGAAGGGGTAGACCGCCTCGCTCTCCGGGACGAGGCCAATTCGGCGGTACAGCTCCGGGTGCCCGCGGGTCGGGCTGCCCGCCACGGTCACGCTGCCGGACGACGGCGCCAGGAAGCCTGCGAGCATATGCAGGATGGTCGACTTGCCGGCGCCGTTCGGTCCCAGCAGGCCGGTGATGCCGCCCTTCAGCGCGAAGGTGACGTCGTTGACGGCGACCACGTTGCCGTACCAACGCGAGGCGTTGGCGACCTCGACCGCCGGCGCTGCCTCGGAAGGTGCCAGGGCCGGTGCCGCGACGGTCACGCTGCCACCCGGCGGTAGCGCCACAGGACGATGCCGGCGGTGACAACTGAGATCAGCACCCACTCGATGGCGAATACGTACAGCGGGAAGCCGGTGGCGGCGACCGGCGAGTCCGGCGCCGGGCCGCCCAGGAGCAGGTCGCGGGTCCCGTCGATGGGCACGAACGGGTTGATCAGCTGCGCCACATCGCCGATTGGCCCGTTGGTGACGGCCTCGCCCAGGATGGCGCTGACGGCCGCGCTGACGACGATGACTGCGATGATCGCGCCTGTGGCATAGGCGCGCCGCGGGGTGTAGGCCGCGATCGCCAGCGACAGGCCGGCCAGTGGGATGGCGTACAGCAGTGGCGCCCCAACGACCTGCGGCAGGTTCTCGATCTCGTTGCCGAATGCCTCAGCCACGTCCTGGGCCAGCAGCACACGGCCGAAGAAGAGGACCAGCATCGGTGCCAGCGCCATGCCGAACACGGCGGCTGCGAGGGCGGCCAGCTTGGCAAGGGCGTAGTCGGTCCGCTCCAGGGCGTGGCTGAAGTAGAGGGACAGCACGCGGTGCCGCTGGTCGGAGCTGACCAGCTCCGGCGCCTGGGCAGCCACGAAGATGGCGAGCAGGATCTGCGTGTCCCACAGGAAGTTGTCATAGGTGTAGGGAACGGGGGCGCCCGGCGCCAGCGCGGCGATCGCCACCGCCACCCCGGCGGGGGCCAACAGCAGCGCGGCCAGGCCCCAGGGCACGATCTTGGCGCGGCCGCTGCGCTTCAGCGCATATGCGGCGCGCAGGCTCGCCCAGAACAAGGTCGCCACCGCGTAGCGGCGTCCCAGACGGGGGCCGTCGTAGCCGCGATAGCCCAGGTCGTAGATGGCGCCGGTGGCGCTCTCGCGGCTGCGCAGCGCCGGCTCCTGAGAGGTCACGAGACGGTCTCCACGGCCGGCGCCGCGGTCTCGGATTCCCGGTCCGGCATGTCGCCGCCGTCGCGGAACAGGTCCTCCAGGCGGTGGCGGCGGTGCTCAAGGCGGACCAGGCCCAGTCCCAGCTCGTCGATCGTGTCGCGCACCAGGTCGTACGGCCGCTCGTCCGGCGCATCGACCAGCACGGTGCGTCCCTCTACGCGCGCGTCGAGACCGGCCGCGGTCAGGCGGGCGGCCAGTGCATCGGCTCCGTCCTCGACCTCGACTCCCAGCGTGCCGGTGCGCTCCGTGAAGGAGGCAATCGGCGCTGCGCGCAGCAGCCGTCCGTTGTCGATGGCCAGCAGGAAGGAACAGACGCGCTCGATCTCTCCCAGCAGGTGCGACGCGACCACCGTGGCGATCCCGAACTCGGTGCCGGTGCGCTTGACCAGGTCCAGCATCTCGTCGCGACCCGCCGGATCCAGGCCGTTGGTCGGCTCGTCCAGCAGCAGCAGCTTCGGGTCGTGGACCAGCGCCTGGGCGAGCTTGACCCGCTGCTTCATGCCCGTCGAATAGCCGCCGATCGGCCGATACCGCTCCTCGTACAGGCCAACGTGGCGCAGCACCTCGGCGGTGCGCTCGCGCGAGGCCGATGCGGGCAGGCCCGACATGCGGCCCATGTGCGTCACGAAGTCGGTGGCCGACAGGTCCGGCGGCAGGCAGTCGTGCTCCGGCAGGTAGCCGACGAACTGGCGGATCTCGGGCCCCTGCCGCGCCACGTCCAGGCCCATCACCGAGGCCGAGCCACTGGTCGGCTCCAGCAGGCCAAGCAGGATCTTGAGCAGGGTGCTCTTGCCCGCGCCGTTGGCGCCGACGAGGCCGATGATCCCCGGTTCGACGTCGAGCGTCAGGGAATCGAGCGCGGTGACGTGCGCGCCGTAGCGCTTGGTAAGCGCCCGGGTCTCGATCAGGGGCATCGGCTCCGAGTCTAGCGGGCGAGGCGATGAGTGAAACTGGGCGCCCGCGGTGTTGCCATGAACTGGACGGCCCCGGGCGGGGTAGTACCGGAAGATGTAGAACAACAAACGAATCACACGAGGAGCGAACGCTTTCGTGCACTCGCCGCTTGGGATGTGGCGGGTGAGCCTGGAGCGGATGCGCGTCGACTGGCCGATCGTCGGTGCCGCGTGGCTCATCACGTTGCTGGCAGCGACCCTTCTGGCCGCAGGCCCGATCTACTCCAGTGCCGTATCGCTGGCGGGGCTGCATCGGGTGCTGGCCGATGCCCCCGTGCCCGACGCCAACGTCGCGGTCACCCTGCGCGCGGACGTCGCCGATGCGCAGGCGATCGACACCACGGTCAGTCGTGCCCTGCGCGATGCGATGGGCGACCTGCCGACCGAAGTCCGCTGGAGCGGGCAGTCGAACACCTTCGCGCTCCCCGGCCAGGACCCCGACGAGGTGCGCGACCTGGCCGTGCTCGGCTTCGCGGACGGGATCGAGGAGCACGCCAGCCTGGTGGAGGGAGCATGGCCGGACGATGCGGTCGGCTCGGAGCCGATTGCCGTGGCGGTCTCGGAAGAGGCCGCCGTCGAGATGCGCGCGTCCGTGGGCGATGAGCTGGAGCTGACCAGCCGGCTCGACGCCAGCATGGTCGTCAGCATCCGGGTCTCGGGCATCTATCACGTCACCGACCCCACCGATCCGTTCTGGTGGGAGGACCAGCAGCTGCTGGCCGGGGTCAGCATCAGCGATCGCTACCGGACGATCGGCCCGCTGCTCGCCACGCGCGCCAACGCGCTTGCGCACGCCGGCGCAGGCACCGTCGCCTTCACCTGGCATGCCTTCCCGGAATTCGGCGAGCTGGGCGTGGATGAGACATCCGCCCTGCGCGCTCGGCTGCGCGACCTGTCGCCACGACTGCAGAGCGCGCTGCCCGACGTGACGCCGCGTGTCGCGACCCAGCTGGGACCGATCCTGGCCCGCTCCGAGCGCTCGCTGCTGGTCAGCCGCACGGGCGTCCTGCTGCTGATCATCCAGCTGGCGGTGCTGGCCGCCTACGCCATCGTGCTGACCGCCAGCCTGCTGGTCGAGCACCGCCGCGTGCACACCGCCCTGCTGCGCTCCCGGGGCGCCGGCACCCTCCAGATCGCCGGATTGGCGCTGACCGAGGCGCTGGTGCTGGCCATACCCGCCGTAGTCCTCGGCCCTTGGCTGGCGGTGGGCGCCCTGAGCCTGCTGAACGTGGCCGGGCCGCTGTCACGCATCCAGCTGGGCATCGTGCCCATGGTCAGCAGCGACGCCTACCTCGCCGCGGGCGCGGCGGCGATCGGCTGCGTGGTGCTGCTGGTGCTGCCGGCGCTGACGGCCGCGCGATCCTTCATGGACGAGCAGGCGGGCATCTCGCGGCAGGAGACGCGGACCCTCGGCCAGCGGATCGGGATCGACCTGGCGCTGCTGGCGGTGACGGTCATTGCCCTCTGGCAGCTGCGCCTCTACGGCTCGCCGCTGACCACCTCGGTGCGCGGCACGCTGGGCCTCGACCCGTTGCTGGTGGCGGCGCCGGCCATCGGGCTGCTGGCCGGCGGGGTGCTGGCCCTGCGGCTGATGCCGCTGATGGCCGAGCTGATCGAACGCGCGGTCGCGCGAGGTCGTCACCTGATCGGATCGCTGGGCGCGCGGCAGCTGGCGCGGCGACCGCTGCGCTACACGCGGGCCGCCCTGCTGCTGATGCTGGCCATCTCGATGGGGATCTTCGCGGTCAGCTACGGCTCCACCTGGACCGACTCACAGCAGGACCAGGCCGCCTACCAGGTCGGCAGCGACGTGCGGACCGTGCCGGGCCGCGGCCCGTCATCGGTCCCGCCGTGGGCGCAGGCGGCGACCTTCGGGTCGCTCGACGGCGTGACCGGCGCCACGCCGTTGCGGCGCGAACGGCTGGTGGTGACCCGCGCCGCCGGCGCCGGGGAGCTGATCGGGCTGGTGCCAGAGGCGTCCGACACGATCCATTTCCGCGATGACCAGGCATCGGCGCCGCTGGCCGACGTGCTCGCGCCGCTGGCGGCGCAGCGGCCGCCGGTGGAGCTGATCGAGCTGCCCGGACAGCCGGCGCGCCTGCGGGTTGACGCCGAGATAGACCTCACCTCCCTGGTCCGCCAGCGGTTCAATCCCGCGACCGGCGAGGTGAGCCTGGTCCCGGTGCCGCTCTCGGTGCTGGACGGCCGGCAGGTATTCGGCGCCTCCATGGTGCTGCGGGACGGGGACGGGCTCCTCCATCGGTTCACTGCGGAGCCGATTCCCCTGAACCCGGATGGGCCTGAGCAGGTGGAGATCGAGATCCGGGCCCCCGATACGCTGGCGGCCGGTGCCCAGGACCTGGCACTGCACATGACCGGGCCGGTCACGATCGTCGAAATCGGGCTGCAGGCCTCGCTGCCGGGTCTGATCTTCGCTGACGAGGGCACCGTCACCCTGACCTCGCTGCAATGGAGCGACATGCCGGAAGGCGAGGCCTGGCAGCCGGTCGACCTCGCGTCGGCGGGGGGCTGGGTGACGACGATCAGCCCGGCCGGTCAGTCGTTCCCGAACACGGTCCCGCACGAGGGCCTGGCGGTCGAGCTGACCGGCAACAACCCGCTGCTGGGATCAGGCTTCACCATTGGCAGCCCCAACGAGATCGGCTACCTGGCCAGCGCCATCGACCGCTTCGACGATGCCGAGCTGCCGGCCGTGGTGGACCGGGCGCTGCTGGAGGGCACGTCGCTGTCGGTGGGCGAGGTGATGGGGGTGCGCCTCTTTGGCCGCCAGCGGATCGTGCGGATCACCGGCGCCGTGGACTCGTTCCCCACGACTGACGCCGAGAAGCCGCTGGTGATCGCCGACCTGCCGACCCTGGAGCTGATGCGCTTCGCGGTGGGACGGCAGATCAACTTCCCGGACGAGTGGTGGATCCAGACATCGGACGGCCAGGCCGATGCAGTGGCGGCCACGCTGCGCGCCGCGCCGCTGACCGCCGCGTCGGCCGAGACCGTGGACGAGCGCACGCGCATCCTGAGCGCCGACCCGGTGGCGCTGGGCATCATCGGCGCGCTGAGCATTGGCTTCGTGGTGGCCGCGCTGTTCGCGGTGATCGGGCTGGCAATCAGCGCCGCCGTCTCGGCCCGCCAGCGACGGACCGAGTTCGCCCTGCTGCGGGCGCTGGGCCTGTCGGGCCGCGAGCTGTCCGGCTGGCTGTGGCTGGAGAACAGCGCGGTGGTCATCGTCAGCCTGGCGGCCGGCACGGTGATGGGCCTGGTCATCGGCTGGGTGGTGCTGCCGTACATCACCGTCACCCAGGCCGGCAGCAATCCCTTCCCGCCGGTGCTGCTGGAGGTGCCGTGGGGCGCTATCGCGCTGCTGGAGCTGCTGGCCGTTGGCGCGCTGGGGATCACGGTGGTCGTGCTGAGTCGGGTGCTGCGCCGTTTCGGCATCGGCTCCGCCCTGCGGATGGGGGAGGACTGAGTCATGCGCTCGATGTGGGCCGCCGCCTTCCTGCTCCGCCGGCTCCGCGTGGAGATCGGGATTGCCCTGCTGATCGTTGGCCTGGTGGCCGCCACCAGCCTCGTCTTCTCTGCGGCGCCCCGCCTGCTCGACCGCGTGTCGGACGACGGGCTGCGACACGAGATTGAGACCAGTGGGCCGGTCCAGCGCAACCTGCAGCTCTCGACCGTATCCGTCCTGCCGGATGCGGAGGACTCGCTGGAAGCCGTCAACGAACTGGGCGACGGCTTCGCCGACCAGTTCCCGGCCGTGCTGCGCAACGCGATCGGAGGTCGACAGCTGGCCTTCACGACGGTGCGCTTCGCGATCGCCGACCCGCCCGCCTATACGACCTTCGTCACCCTGCGCTACCAGTCCGGGCTGGACGGCGCCATCCGCATGACCGATGGGCGGCTGCCGGCTTCGACCGGCGACTCCCTGGCCCAGGCGTCGTTCGGGCTGGACCCCGCTGAGGAGCCGCCGCCGCCGGTGCCGCCGGTGTTCGAGATCGCCGTGTCCGATGCCACGGCCGCGGAGATCGGCGTGGGCGTCGGCGACGTCCTGTTCGGCAGCGCCGATGGCGCCGATCCCCTCATCGGCCGTGCCTTCCAGCGCGCCCCGGAGGCCAGGTTCGAGGTGGTGGGCATCTACAGCGTGACCGATCCGGACGCGGAGGCGTGGTATGGCGACCGGGCACTGCAGGTGGTGAACATCGGCGGCACCCTGGACAGCCCCATCGCCTTCGCCACCGGCCTGGTGGCGCCCGACACCCTTGACGGCCTGGTCACCGCCCAGATGCCGCTGCGCTACCAGTGGCGCTACCTGGTGGATCCGGCTCGACTGGACGCCGGGCAGGAGGAGGCGCTGACCACCGGCCTGCAGCGGCTGGAGACCGAGTTCCAGACGACCAGCAGCGATGCGTCGCTGGCGACCGGAGTTGTTCTGCGCACCGGGCTGCTGGACATCGTGGAGCGCTACCACGACCAGCGGGCCGCCACCACGGCAGTGCTGTCCGTCGCCGCGATTGGGCCATTCGCGCTGGCGGTGGGAGCGATCGGCATGATCGGCATCCTGCTGGTCAGCCGTCGCCGGCCCAGCCTGGAGCTGACGCGCGGCCGTGGAGCAACCGGCTGGCTGCTGCTCGGCACGCAGCTGTGGGAGGGGCTGCTGCTGGCCGCGCCGCCGGCGTTGATCGGGTGGGGGCTCGCCACCCTGATCCTGCCCGGCCGGCCGAGCCTCGCCTCGGCGATCCTGGGCCTGCTGGTCTGCCTGGCCGCCGCCTTCGCCCTGGTGCTGGCCACCTGGCCTGCCGCGCGGCGGCCGTACGGCGCCAGCGACCGTGACGAGGCGCCGCCGCTGCGTGCCTCGCCGCGACGGCTGGTGCTGGAGGGCACGGCCGTGTTCCTGGCCGTGGCCGGCGCCCTGCTGCTGCGCCAACGGGGCCTGGCCATCGCCGACGAGGAGGTCCGCTTCGACCCGTTCCTGGCCGCCGTGCCGGTGCTGGCGACGGTGGCGGTGGGAATCGTGCTGCTGCGCGTCTATCCCTTCCCGATCCGGGCCGGCGGCTGGCTGGCCGCCCGCCGGCGAGACCTGGTGCCGGTGCTCGGCCTGCGCAACGTGGGGCGCCACTCGGCGGCGGTCGCGCTACCGCTGCTGGTGCTGATGCTGACTGCCGCCTTCACCGCCTTCGCCTCGGTCGTGAGCGTGACGGTCGATCGCGGCCAGCAGGACTCGTCGTGGCAGGAGGTGGGCGCCGACTACCGGATCGACACCATCTCGGGCGCCGGCCTCTCGTCCCAGATCGATCCGGATGCGATCGACGGGGTGCAGGCGTGGGCCGACGCGCTGGTCGACGTGGCGGCGCCGTTCGAGGGCCAGTCGAACCAGCGCACCAGCATCTACCTGAACGCGCCGGACCTGGCGGCGTACACCGATGTGGTGGAAGGCAGCCCGGCCTCCCTCGAGATCCCGGCGGAGATGCGCGAGGAGGCGGACCCGACTGCGGGCACGCCCGAGCGCCCGATCCCGGCCATCATCTCGCGCCGCCTGCCGGCGGGCAGCGTGCCGATCAATCCCGGCGCCATCTTCCAGCTCACCGTCCGGGGCCAGCCGATGACGATGGAGGTCGTCCAGGTACGCGAGACGTTCGCCGGCGTCCCGCCCGAGACCGCCTTCGTGGTCGCGTCCTTCGAGCAGCTGGCCGCCGCCTACCGCAACCCACCCCTGTTGCCGTCCGCCGTGCTGCTGCGGGGGCCGGAGTCGATCGAGAAGGACGTGGCCACCACCTTTGCCGAGCAGTCGGCATCCGTGCGCTTCACCTCGCGCCACGCGGTGTATCGGGCCATGCTGGAGGCGCCACTGGTGGCGGCCATCGGCGACGGATTCCGGCTGACGATGCTGGTGTCGGCCCTGTATACGGCCATTGCGGTCATTGCCGCGCTCACTCTGTCGGCGGCTCGCCGGCGCCGGGAGGAGGCGCTGCTGCGCACACTGGGCCTGAGCGGTGGCCAGTCGCTGTGGCTGACAGTCGTGGAGCATGCCCCGTCCGTGTTCCTGGCCGTGCTGCCTGGCCTGGCGCTTGGGATCGGCATCGCCTACCTGCTGGCGCCGGGGATGGGCCTGTCCGCCTTTGCCGGTGGCGGAACGCTGGGCCTGCGCATCGACTGGTTGGTGGTGGGGCTGGTCAGCCTGGCGCTGGCCGCGGTGGTGGCGCTGGCGATCGGCATCGGCACCTGGGCGGCACGGCGTGCCCGCGCGGCGGACGCGCTCCGCTTCGGCGACGATTGAGCGAGCACACGAGGACTGGCATGACCGATCCGATCAGCGACATCGTCGACCTGCAGCCCGGCGAGCAGGTGGGAGTCGAGCCGCAGCGTGCCCGCGTCATGGCCGGCGACGAGGCGCTGATCGTGTGCGACAACCTGGTCAAGATCTACAAGGTCGCCGACCTGGAGGTCGTGGCGCTGCAGGGACTGGACCTGCTGGTCCAGCGCGGCGAGTTCATCGCCATGGTCGGCGCCTCGGGGAGTGGCAAGAGCACGCTGCTCAACATCCTGGGCGGGCTGGACGTTCCGTCCGCCGGCCGCGCCACCGTGGCGGGGCACCACCTGGGCGAGATGGACGCCAAGGAGCGCACCGCCTATCGGCGACGGGTGATCGGCTTCGTTTGGCAGCAGTCGGCCAGGAACCTGCTGCCGTACCTCACCGCCGCCGAGAACGTGGAGCTGCCGATGCTGCTCGAGGGCGTGGCTCCCGGCGAGCGCCAGTCGCGGGCGACGCAGCTGCTGGAGCTGGTGGGGCTGGGGGAGCGCGGAGACCATCGGCCGGATCGCCTCTCCGGCGGCGAGCAGCAGCGCGTCTCCATCGCCGTGGCCATCGCCAACCGGCCGGCCGTGCTCTTCGCCGACGAGCCGACCGGCGAGCTCGACTCGGACACGGCGCAGCAGGTCTTCGATCTGCTCCGGTCGGTGAACGCGGAGCTGGGCGTGACGATCGTGGTCGTCACCCACGATCCGCTGGTCAGTGAGCGCGTCAGCCGCACCATCGCCATTCGCGACGGGCGCACCGCCACGGAGACGCTTCGTCGGTCCGCCCTCTCGGAGGCCGGGGAGCATCACCTGGTGGCGGAGGAGTACGCCGTCCTCGACCGCGTCGGTCGCCTGCAGCTGCCTCGTGACTACGTCGATGCCCTGGGTCTGCAACGCCGCGTGCGGCTCGTCCTGGAGGACGACCACATCACGGTCTGGCCAGACCGCGATGGCGACGATGGCTTCGGAGGTGCCCAGTGAGCGACGGTCGGTCGGCACCGGGCTACGCCCCTCCCGGCACGCAGTCGCCTGACGGCCCGATGGTCGACGCGCAGGGCCTCGTCCGCGAGTACGCGATGGGCGGCGGCGTGGTGCGGGCCGTGGGTGGGATCGACCTGCGCATTGAGCGCGGCGCGCTGATCGCCGTCAAGGGCCGCTCCGGATCGGGCAAGACGACGCTGCTGTCGCTGATCGGCGCCCTGGAGCGACCCACCGCCGGCAGCGTGATGGTTGACGGCCTGACCGTGTCCGAACTGTCGGAGGCGGAGCTGGTGGCCTTCCGGCGCAAGCGTATCGGCTTCATCTTCCAGGCCTTCGGCCTGCTGCCGATCCTGTCCGCCGCCGAGAACGTCGAGGTGCCGCTGCGCCTGATCGCGACGGAGCCGAAGCTGCGCGAGGAGCGGATCGCCGAGCTGCTGGGCCTGGTGGGGCTCGCGGATCGGGCGAACCATCGGCCGCACGAGCTGTCGGGTGGCGAGCAGCAGCGGGTCGCCATCGCCCGCGCGCTGGCCAACGAGCCGGCGCTGCTGCTGGCCGATGAGCCGACCGGACAGCTGGATTCGCAGACCGGCCACGGAATCATGGGTCTGCTGCGGCGCCTGGTGCGCCAGCGAGGCGTGACCGCCATCGTGGCCACGCACGATCCGGCCATGCTCGACGTCGCGGACCGGGTGATCGAGCTGCGCGACGGCGTGGTCGTGGGCGACAGCGCCGCCTCCAACGGATCGCCCTGAGTCGGCCGGTGGCACGGGACGTGCACCCCGGTGACCTTCGAACAACAGTTTCAAACAAGGGGGAGCGAGGGTCATGGCCGATCGAAACACCAGCAAGGAGCGTCCGCCGCCACGAGCATTCGTGATCGAGGACGACGTTCCCACGCTGGCCCTGCTGAGCGACCTGGCCGCGATGTGCGGCTTTGAGCCGGTCGCCTTCACGCGCATCTCGTCGGCCCGCGCGGCGCTCCGCGAACGCTTGCCATCGGTCATGGTGGTGGACGACGACCTGCCCGACGGCCGCGGCGCAGACCTCGTGCGCGAGGTCAGGGCCAACCACCGCACCAGCCACGTGCGCGTGGTCTTTTGCACCGCCGCCGATTCCTCGCGTCGCCGCGAGATCGCGCAGCTGGCGCCCGTGATCCAGAAGCCGTTCCTGGTGCGCGACGTGGAGCGCATGCTGCACGAGGCCGCGTCCCGCTGAGTCTTCTCGGGTGCGCGTCGGCCGCGTACCCTCTGGCCGTCACATGGCGACGGCCGACCTTTCCGCCCTGATCCTGACCAACGAGTACCCGCCCTCCGTCTATGGCGGCGCCGGGATTCACGTTGGTGAGCTGACGCGCGCTCTGCGGGAACGGATTGGCGTGGACATCCGGACCTTCGGCGACCACGACATCGATGAGCCGGGCTTCCGCGTGCGCGGCTATCCGCCGCCTCACGACCTGGCCGGGGCCGACGAGCGGATGCGCGGCGCCTGGGCTGCCCTATCGCGCGACCTGGCCATGGCGATCGACCCGGTGGCCGCCAACGTCGTGCACTGCCACACCTGGTACACGCACCTGGCCGGCCTGCTGGTCCGGCAGGCGTACGGCATCCCGCTGGCGGTCACGGTGCATTCGCTGGAGCCGCTGCGGCCTTGGAAGCGCGAGCAGCTGGGCGGTGGCTACGACGTCTCCACCTGGATCGAGCGCCAGGCGCTGGAATCGGCCGACGCGGTCATTGCCGTCAGCCAGGGCACCCGCGCCGACGTGCTGCGCCTGTTCGACGTCGCCGAGGAACGGCTGCACGTCATCCACAACGGCATCGACGCCGACTTCTGGCAGCCCGATCCGCGGACCGACGTGCTGCAGCGCTACGGCGTCGACCCGTCCACGCCGTTCGTCCTGTTCGTGGGTCGCGTCACGCGCCAGAAGGGGATCGTCCACCTGGTCCGGGCCATCCAGCACCTGGACCCAGGCTTCGGCGTGGTGCTGTGCGCCGGCCAGCCGGACACCCAGGAGATCGCACGCGAGATGGAGGAGGGGGTGGAGGCGGCGCGGGCGCATCGGTCCGGCATCACCTGGATCCCCGAAATGCTGAGCCGCAGCGACGTGCGCCAGATCTACGCGCATGCGGCGCTGTTCGTATGCCCATCTGTCTATGAGCCGTTCGGGATCATCAACCTGGAGGCGATGGCCTGCGAGCGGCCGGTGGTGGCCAGCGCGGTGGGCGGCATTCCGGAGGTGGTGGTCGACGGCGAGACGGGGCTGCTGGTCCCGGTCGACCTGCGCGAGGATGACCCGATGACACCGGTCGACCCGGCACGCTTCGAGGCCGACCTGGCGGCCGCCGTGAATCGGTTGATGGCCGATGCGTCCCTACGCCAGCTCATGGGTCGTGCCGGGCGAGAACGGGCGGTGGAGCGCTTCAGCTGGTCGGCGATCGCGGATCAGACCGTGGAGCTGTACCGGTCCCTGATCGGGTAGCATCCGCCTCCCATGGCACAGCCCACCCCGAGCGCCCGTGCGCCCGACAACCGCCCGCCCAAGCCTTCCGGCGACGAACCCGTGCTGGTCGCGCGCGACCTCCGCAAGAAGTACGGGAACCTGCAGGCCGTCGATGGCGTGAGCTTCGAGGTGGCCAGCGGCGAGGTGTTCGGCATCCTGGGGCCGAACGGCGCCGGCAAGACGACCACCCTCGAGATGATCGAGGGCATGCGCACCATCGACTCCGGCAGCGCCATCGTGGCCGGCGTGGACGTGGCCAAGGACCCGCGCGGCGTGAAGTCGCGAATCGGGATCCAGCTGCAGGCGTCCAGCTTCTTCGACGAGCTGAGCCTGGTGGAGCTGCTGCGGCTGTTCGGCCGCCTGTACGGCGTCGACGTGGACGCGATGCGGCTACTGACCGAGGTGCAGCTGACC
>DATBRW010000102.1:0-17788 GCA_036560125.1 Candidatus Limnocylindria bacterium | reverse complement strand
TGCTGCGTGGCGCCAACCGCGCCTTCATCGAGCAGCACCTGCCGCACCTGCTGGAGCTGCTGCGTGGCTCCCTGGACGAGGCGCTGGCCGAGGCGGACACGGTCATCGTCACCAAGCGCTGGCCGGGCCTCGAGGACCTTGCCCGGCGGCTTCAATCCCACCAGCGGGTGGTGGACCTCGTCGGCGGCGGCGACGAGCTGGAGGCGCTTGGCTCGGAGCGCTATGCCGGCATCGGCTGGTAGCACCGGCGTCCGCGCCGGCAAGGCCGGGCGGGCGCTGATCTGGGTCGAGGACCTGCCGGTCCCCTTCGACCGCCGGGTATGGAACGAGGCGAAGACGCTGCGAGCGGCGGGCTGGCAGGTCGCCGTGGTCTGTCCCAAGGGCGAGGGCGCGCGGCGTTGGCACGAGCGGATCGACGGGATCGAGATCTTCCGCTATCCGCTGCCGACCACGGCCGCCGGCCTGATGGCGCACCTGGCCGAGTACGCCGTCGCCATGCCGGCCAGCCTGATCCTGTCGCTGCTTGCCTGGCGCGGCCAGCGGCTGGACGTGGTCCACGCCTGCAACCCGCCGGACTTCTACTTCCCGATCGGCCGCCTGTTCCGCGGGCTCGGCTCGGCGTTCCTCTTCGACCAGCATGACCTGGGCCCCGAGGTGTACGTGGCGCAGGGCGGCCGGGCGGGCGGCCTGGTGCATCGGTTCCTGCGCTGGTGTGAGCGCATGACCTACCGCAGTGCCGATGCGGTGATCGCCACCAACCAGTCCTACCGCCGCATCGCGATCGAGCGTGGCGGCGTGCCGCCCGATCAGGTTCACATCGTGCGCAGCTCGCCGGACCCCAAGCGCATCTTCCCGATCGAGCCGGATCCTTCGGTCAAGGACGGCCGCCGCTTCCTGGTGAGCTACCTGGGCACGATGGGGCCGCAGGACGGGGTCGACCTGTTCGTGGAGGCTGCCAGCACGGTGTCGGCAGCCTTGCCCGGCCAGGTGCGCTACGTGGTGATGGGGGGCGGCAACCAGGTCGATGCGCTGCGGCAGCTGGCCCAGGACCGCGGGCTGAGCGGCGAGGTCGAGTTCACCGGCCGCATCCCCGACGAGCAGGTGCGTCGCGTGCTGGCCAGCACCGACGTGGCGGTGAGTCCCGACCCGCGCAACGGCTTCAACGAGCTCTGCACCATGAACAAGACGCTGGAGTACATGGCCATGGGCGTGCCGGTGGCGGCCTTCGACCTGGAGGAGACGCGCTTCTCGGCCGCTGACGCGGCCCGCTATGCCCGACCCAACGACGCGGCCGAGCTCGGCCGGACCATCCTCGAGCTGCTCGCCGACGAAGGGCAGCGCGCTGAGATGGGCCGCATCGGGCGGGAGCGGATCACCGGTCCCCTCAGCTGGGAGGTATCCGCCCAGGCATTGCTCAGCGCCTACGCCGATGCCATCGCGCGGCGGCATCGGTCCGAGCGGCCAGCGCAGGCGACGGCCTCCGACTGAGCGGGCGCATACTCGCGCCATGGCGGACGCTCGCGGACCGATCGAGGTGATCATCGAGATCCCCTCCGGCAGCCGCAACAAGTACGAGTTCGACCACGTGCGGAAGCGGTTCGTGCTGGACCGGATCCTGTACAGCAGCGTGGTCTACCCGTGTGACTATGGGTTCATCGAGGGCAGCCTGGCCGATGACGGCGATCCGCTGGACGTGCTGGTCGTGCTCAGCGAGCGCACCTTCCCCGGCTGCGTCGTGCGCGGCCGGCCCATCGGCGTGCTGGACATGAGCGACGACAAGGGCCACGACTACAAGGTCCTGGCGGTGGGCCACGACGACCCGCGCTGGGATGGGACCGATGCGCTCGAGCAGATCTCGCCGCACCTGCTGCGGGAGATCGAGAACTTCTTCGATACCTACAAGGCGCTGGAGGGTCGGCAGACCCACGTGAGCGGCTGGCTCGGCGTGGAGGACGCGTGGCGGATCATCGAGTCGGCCAACGAGTCCGGGCGCCGGGGGACTGACACCGAGGGCGAGCCCGCCAACCCGGGCACCTGGCGCTGAGGTCGCCGAGAACCGGCTAGAAGGCCTCCAGGTAGCGCTCGACCTCCCAGGCGGTCACCTGCATCCGGTACTCGTCCCACTCCTCCGTCTTGGCCTCGACGAAGCGCTCGAAGACGTGCTCGCCCAGCGCCTCGGCGATGACCCGATCCGCGGCCAGCTCGTCCAGCGCCTCGCGCAGCGTGCCGGGCAGCTGCTTGATCTGGCGGCTGGCCAGCTTGGCGGCGTCGAAGTGGTAGAGGTTCTCCTCGACCGGGTCCGGCGGGGTCAGGCCGCGCTCGATGCCATCCAGCCCTGACGCGAGCATGCAGGCGAAGGCCAGGTACGGGTTGGTGGAGGGGTCCGGGCAGCGCAGCTCGATGCGGGTGGAGTTCAGCTGGCCGTGGCTGATCTGCGGGATTCGGATCAGCGCCGAGCGATTGATGCGCGCCCAGCCGATGTAGACCGGCGCCTCGTAGCCGGGCACCAGGCGCTTGTAGCTGTTCACCAGCGGCGCCAGCACGGCGATCATGCCGCGGGCATGCTCCAGGGTGCCGGCGATGTAGCTGCGCGCGGTGTCCGACAGGCCGTAGTCGTCCTTCGCATCGGCGAAGGCGTTTCGCTCCTTCTTGATGTCCCACAGGCTCTGGTGGGTGTGCATGCCCGATCCGTTGATGCCGAAGAACGGCTTGGGCATGAAGGTGGCGTACAGGCCCTGCCGCGCGGCGACCGCCTTGAGGGTGGTCTTGAAGGTCACCGCGTTGTCGGCCGTGCGCAGCGCATCCGCGTACTCGAAGTCGATCTCGTGCTGGCCCGTGGCGACCTCGTGGTGGGCCGTCTCGACCTTGATCCCGAACGCCTCCAGGTCGTTCATCATCTCCTTGCGGACCTCGGTGCCCAGGTCCTCGGAGAGGTCGAAGTAGCCCGCCGCGTCGTGCGGCAGGGTCTCGACGTCGGTCTCGCTGCGGCGCAGCAGGAAGAACTCGAGCTCCGGTCCCGTGTTCAGCACGTAGCCGAGCTTCTTCGCCTTCTCCACCTGGCGGCGCAGCACCCAGCGCGGGTCGCCGGGGAATGGATCGCCGTTGGGCGTGAAGACGTCGCAGATGACGCGGGCGGCGCCAGTCGCTCGCTCCGAGCCGTCGGCCTCGAAACCCGGCTCCCAAGGGATCGGCGAGAAGGTCGCCAGGTCGGGCACCAGGAACATGTCCGACTCGGCGATCCGCGCGAAGCCCTCGATGCTGCTGCCGTCGAACCACTTCCCGTGCTCGACCGCCTCTTCCAGCTGATGCATCGGGACCTGAACCGACTTGACCTGGCCCACGATGTCGGTGAACTGCAGGCTGACGAAGCGCAGGTTGCGCTCCTCGGCCAGCTTGAGCGCGGCGGTCAGCTCCTTGGACGGCATGGGGCGAGGGCTCCTTCGAAATGGTGGTGAGGGACGCCCGCAAGCCTAGTCGCGGGAGCGATCGCAGCGGCCTGTCTCTTCCGTTCGGCAGTGCGCGATTCCTTGTGCACTGTGCACAAGGGATTGATCAGTGGGTCGGCCGGGAGTGGGGCTCGTCGAGCTCGGACAGGATCCGCAGCGCGTCCTGCGGCCGACGCGGGTCGAGACCGCGCTCATCACGGGCGCGGCGCAGCCGGTAGAGAACGGTGTTGCGATGCACGCCGAGCAGCCGCGCCGCCGGAGCCACCCGGCCGTTGCTGCGCGCCACGGCGACCAGGGTGTCCTGCAGCGGGTCGCTGCCGGCCGCGGCTCGCCGCTCCCGGGGCGGCGTGACCGGGACTGGTTCGGCCTGGACCACGACCGGTGCCGGCCGGCGCAGCAGCGCCCGGGCCGTGGCGGTGAGTGCGTCGACCGCCACCTCGTCCACCGCGGCGAACGGCAGGTCGTCGAACAGCCAGGCCGCCGCCCCGGGCCGAATGCGGCGTTCCAGCAGCCAGAGGCCCTCCCGCGCCTGCCGGCCCGCGTCGCGGCGACCGTGGATCGACTCCCCCAGCAGCCGGGTATGCAGCGCGGCAAAGCGGGCGGCCAGCGCTCGCCCGGCCGGGCGCGGATGGAGGGCGCGCAGCTCGGCGTCGACGCTGATGGCCACCCCTCGGCCGATGCGGGCCGCGACCAGCCCGGCCGGCGTGGAGAGCTGTGGATCGGACAGCGACGCCTCGGCGCAGGCCAGCCGCAGTGCGCCGGAGAGGCGCTCCAGTGCGGCCGGCTCGTCGGCCAGGTACTCGGCAGCGGCCTCGGCCAGCGCCGCGGGAGATTGCTCGCTGACCAGGACCGGGGTCGGGGCGTCGGCAGCATCCGGCGTCGACCGCGCGCCGGCCACGATGATGGCCACCGGCGCCAGCTGCGCGTCATGCAGTGCGGTGAGCAGGGCGTCGACCGACGGGACCGGCAGCACCGCCGCGTCCACCAGCAGCAGCGCGGCCTCATCGGCGGCCGGCAGGTGAGGGGCTGCGGCACGCGTCCGCGCCACCGAGCGGACAGGCCGCCCCATGGCGCGGGCCGAGCCGGAGACCAGGCGCGCGTCCGGGTCGATGGCGCGCCACAGGTCGACGACGCTGGTCACCGGGTGTCGGCCGCGGCCGCCGTCAGGTCAGCGACCAGGTCGTCCGGATCCTCCAGTCCTATGGAGATGCGCACCATGCCAGGCGTCAGTCCGGCCTGCCCCAGCTCCTCCTCGGTCAGCTGTCGGTGCGAGGAGGAGGCCGGGTGGCTGCAGAGCGTCTCGACGCTCCCCAGGCTGGTGGCGTGCACCGCCACCGTGAGCCGGTCAAGGAAGCGCTCGCCGGCCTCCCGCCCGCCCGACAGGTCGACGCTCAGCATGCCGCCCGCCATCCCGTCGCGCAGCGTGCGCTGGGCCAGCTCGTGCTGTGGATGCGAGACGAGGCCCGGGTAGTAGACGCCAGCCACGCCGGGCGCGCCCTCCAGGGCGCAGGCCACGGCCAGCGCGTTGGCCGAGTGGCGATCCATCCGGATCGCCAGCGTCTTCAGGCCACGCAGCGCCAGGAACGCCTCCAGCGGGGCGGCGTTGCCGCCGACGTTGATGACGATCCGTCGCGCGGCGGCCACCCGCTCGGCGCTGCCCAGCACCGCGCCACCGGTGATGTCCGAATGGCCGCCGATGTACTTGGTGGTCGAATGCACCACCAGGTCGGCGCCCAGCGACAGCGGGTTGGCCAGGTAGGGCGAGGCGAAGGTGTTATCGACGGCAAGCGCGATCCCCCGTCCATGAGCCAGGTCCGCGAGCAAGGCCACGTCGCTCATGGCGGTGGTCGGGTTGCTGATCGTCTCGACCCAGATCAGCCGGGTCCGCTGGTCGATGGCCGCCTCCACCGCATCGGCATCCGTGGTGTCGACCGCCTTGACGCCGATGCCCGACTTGGCCAGGACCACCTGAGCCAGACCCACCACGCCGCCGTAGACCGCGCGCGGAATGATCACGTCGTCGCCGGCCGACAGCACCGAGAGCATGACGGCGTGGATGGCGGCCATGCCCGACGCTGTGATATGGCAGGCCTCGGCGCCCTCCAGCTCGGCCAGCGCGTCCTCAAGGGCGGCGTGGGTCGGGTTCGAGTAGCGGCTGTACGAGTGCCCAGGGCGCGAGAACTCGAGCAGCTCCGCCAGCTCCTCGGCGCTCGATACCTCGAAGGTGCTGGTCTGGTAGATCGGGACGTTGATCGGCGGCTGGGGAGCCTTCGGCACGCGGCTGGCGACACGAATCGCGCGGGTGGAGAAGCCGGGCATGCCAGCGAGTCTAGCAGCGACCTGCAGCACTCTCGCCGGTCCGGCTAGGATGAAGGCCAATGGATCTGCTGCGGTCGCGCACCGTCATGATCGGCGCCGCAGCCGTCCTCCTGATCGCGATCGTGGGGGGCGGCTGGCTCGCGTTCGGCGGAACCTCGGAGGCCACTCCGCAGCCCACCGCTCCCGCCACACCGAGCCCAAGTCCCAGCCCAACCCCTTCGCCGAGTCCCTCCCCCTCGCCCGAGCCGACGCCCACGCCGACACCGCCCGCGCCCGAGGCGCGCTGCCCGCTCAACGGCCTGGCGATCGAGAAGCCGTCGCGGCTGGGCCTGCCGGCGCTGGCGGTCCAGATCGAGAATCACCCCCTGGCTCGGCCGGTCACCAACCTGGGACGCGCCGACATGGTGGTCGAGGCGACCGTCGAAGGCGACGTCACGCGCTTCACCGGCATCTACGCCTGCCGCAAGTCGAAGGACCTCGTCGGTCCGGTGCGCTCCGGCCGCTACTACAGCATCGACCTGTGGCAGGACCTGCACGTGCTGCCCTTCTTCTTCGGCGCCGAGTCCGAGGGCATCGGGCGCTATCACCGCGCCCACATGCCCTACGTCAATGGCATCCGCGGCCCGTGGCCGTACTTCTACCGCTCACCGCAGCGGGTGGCGCCGCACAACCTCTACGCCGACCTGCAGCTGGTGCGCAACGATTTCGGCCACAACCCCAAGCTCGACCGCCTGCGCAACCACGTTGGGCACCTGCATCCGAATCTGAAGTTCAGCGAGGACGTGCAGCTGCCAGATGGCCGGGCAGTCGACCACGTCCAGTTCTGGACCACCAGCTTCTGGAACTTCGGCTGGGAGTGGGACGGCCAGATGCATGCCTGGCGCCGCAACGATGCCGGCGCCGAGCACATCGACGCGGGCACGCACCGCGTGCTCAGCGCGACGAGCGTGCTGGTGCAGTACGTCAAGGAGGACATCGTCTACGCCGGGTCGGATCCCGGCGGCTATCCGCGGCGCTACCACCACCTGGTTGGCCGGGGCCGGGCCACGCTCTACGTCGACGGCAAGGCGATCCCGGTGCACTGGTCGCGACCGACCGCGCGTGATCACACCGAGTACACCTACCTGCGGGGCGGCGACCGGGTCGTACTGCCGCCCGGCGTGGTGTGGTGGGAGATCCTGCCGAACTACACCACCGTCCGCGAGCGCTGACCCCGGCCGGAAGGCCGGAGCCTAGTTGCTGCCGTTGTCGTTCGGTCGCGTCGGCGAGAGAAAGGCGTCCATGGCGCGCCGGATCTGGTGGTCCGGATCCATGTTGAGCCGCGCGCTGGCGATGTTGCGGCGGACCTCCGAGGGGGTGGCCTCATCATCCTCGAGCGTCTCGTGGGCGGGCTCGCTGGCCGCCATCACCGGCACCGCGGCGCCGCGCTCCGGCTCGACCGGGATTGCCGTTGCGGACGCCGGCGCTTCGACGGTGGCAGGCGGCTCGACGGCGGGTGGCACCTCGATCACCGGCGGTGGCTCGATCGCCTTCGGGGCCGCCAGCATGCGCGTTGGCATCACCTCAGGCTCCACGTAGAACGGATCGGCCGAGGACGCCAGCCGGCGGGGGCGCGGATTGCCGCTGACCTGGTTCTTGCCGAGCGACTTGGCCTGGTACATGGCCCGATCGGCCGCGATCATCAGGTCCTCGGCTGTGGTGCCGTCCTCCGGGCAGGAGACCAGACCGATGCTGACGCTGGTCAGCAGCTCGCCGCCACCAGCCGCCAGGCCGACCTCTTCCGCTCCGGCGCGGATCTTCTCGGCCACCACGAAGGCACCGGCGAAATCGGTCTCGGGCAGCAGCACCAGGAACTCGTCGCCGCCATAGCGGTACGCGGTGTCGACGAGGCGGATCGAGTGGCGGATGACGCCGCCCAGCAGGCGCAGCACCTCGTCACCGCGATGGTGGCCGAACGAGTCGTTGACGGCCTTCAGGCCGTCCAGGTCGATCATCAGCAGGCAGAAGCCGCGCTCGCTGCGGCGGGTGCGCTGGACCTCCTCCTCCAGGGTCGGGAAGAGCTGGCTGCGGTTGTAGAGGGCGGTCAGCTCATCGGTTCGCGACAGCTGCAGGACGCTATTGCGCATGCGGCGCTCGCCGGAGGCGAACACGCCCGCCACGTAGGCCAGCAGCCAGATCGAGCCGATCTGCAGGCCAAAGCGCAGCAGGTCGGCGGTGGTGTAGGTGGCGAGCTGCGGGTCGAGCGCCAGGACGCCCAGGAAGGCGAACGTGGTCGCCATGGCCACCACCAGCGCGATGGGTCCGCCCAGCGCCAGGGCCACCGCCACGGCGATCAGCAGGTAGATGAAGACGAACGGGGAGCTGGCGTAGTCCGTCAGCACCAGCAGGACCGTGGTCAGGGCGATGGCCAGCACCACCTCGAGGGCGACCACGGCAGGCGTGCGACGGCGGTCGGGCAGCAGGTCGTGGAGGGCGACGGCGGCGACCACCGCGACGGCGCCGAGCGCGTAGATCGCGGCCTGGTTGGCGTCGTATGCGTCGGACAGGCCCACGCCAATCAGTACCGCGGCGATGCAGACCCACCACAGCACGCGCACGGCGGTGCCGTAGGACCCGCGGCCGCGGCGTTCCAGGTCGGCGCGGTCGACCCCGTACTTGTCGGCCTGACCCTGGTCGGCGGAATCGCCGGCGACCGTCTGGATGGCCGTCTGATCGGAGCGGCCGCGGAGCGCGGCAACGACTGCGCCAGCCCCCAGCAGGACGGCTACAGCGGTACTGACGAGAAGGAAGGTGGACTCTGGCGGCACGTCGTCCTGCGGTACTTGGGCCCCGGCGGGCAGCTGACCATGGCCGAGTGCAGGGTAGTCTAGGGTCCCATCATCGGGTGGCGCAAAGGTACCAGTTGCACCGAACCCAACCGTAGTACCCACGGCGGCGCGCCCGCGCACCAGAATCCAACCAGGCGACGCTCACTGGCCGAGCGAGCCACTTTGCTAGAATGCGACCCCCGCCCAGCGAGCATTGGGCCGAACGTGCCCTATTCCAGGTGGACATGATCGACCCTCCGAGCAGCCAGCGACGTCACCCGGCGATCGCCGCCCTCCTCTCGTTCCTCTTCCCGGGACTGGGGCAGGCGTATCTCGGCGAGCGCCGCCTAGCCGTGATCCTGGCGTTGCCGGTACTGATCCTGATCCTGGTGGCCGTGCTGGCCGTCGCGATTGGCGGCCCGGCGGCCCTCAACAGCGCCTTCTCAGCCGGCTTCCTGACAGCGTTGGTGGCCCTGGACCTGGCCCTCATGGCGTGGCGGCTGTTCGCCATTGGCGAGGCTGGATTCAGGTCGCCTGAGCCGGAACCCGCTGCCGTGCCGGTCACGGTCAGCGGACCGTCATCCAACGGACGCCAGCCGATGACGGCCGGACGCGTCGGGACCATTGCCGTCGTCGTGGTGCTGATGCTGCTCACGGTGGGCATGCACGCATGGGCTGGGATGCTGATCGGCCGCGTCAACACCACGCTGGGCGACGTCTTCTCCGGCATCGGCGGCGACCCTCCCGGTGGGTCTGGCGGCCACCCCCGACCCCTGAACCGGCCGGACTACGCGTGGAACGGGACCGAGCGGATCAATTTCCTGCTGCTGGGCATCGACTCGGGGCCGGGCCGCAAGGAGGCGCTGACCGACACGATCCTGGTGGTCAGCGTGGATCCGGTCACGCGCGAGGCCGTCATGGTCTCGGTCCCGCGTGACACCGGGTTCCTGCCGCTCCCCGATCGCAGCGTCTACCCGGACGCGCTGTACCCCAACAAGATCAACCAGCTCTCGACCGAGGCGAGCGAGAACCCCGCCCTGTGGTGTCCCGACATGTCCGCCGACCAGGCCGAGGCCTGCGGGCTGCGGACGCTCGAGCGCACCATCGGCCTGTACCTCGGCATCCCGATTCAGTACTACGCCACCATCGACCTCGAGGGCTTCACCCACCTGATCGACGAGGTCGGCCCGCTGCGCCTGTGCCTGCCCGGCAAGCTGATCGATTCGACCTACAACGGCCCCGGCGACACGTGGAAGGACAAGCGGCTGGGGGTGGAGCTACCCGCCGGCTGCACCGAGTACACGGGCATGTATGCCCTGGCCTATGCAAGAGCCCGCAAGGGCTACCTGGAGATGCCCGATGGCACCCACGTCCAGCTGGATGACTTCAAACGGGCGGACCGGCAGCAGCAGGTGCTGCTGGAGCTGCGCAAGAAGTTCGCCGAGATGGACCTCATCTTCGACCTGCCGGACGTGCTGCAGGCGGTGGGGTCCACCGTCCTCACCGACTTCCCGCGCGACAAGGCCGGCGACCTGGCCTCGCTGCTGCCCCTCATCACGGACACCAGCATCCGGCGCGTCGTGCTCGACCTGCCGCGGTTCGTGGATCCGCCGCTCGAGCCGGAGGTGAACTACATCCTGGTGCCGCGGCGTGACGACGTGCGCGCCGAGATGCGGCGGCTGTTCGGCCGCGGGAACCTGGAGGGTTGGTACCTGGCCACGCGTGACGAGGGGCCGGACGCCTAGCCGCGCTACCTCGCCGGGGTGCGTGGTCGGGGCGACTGGATTCGAACCAGCGACCTCCTGCTCCCAAAGCAGGTGCGCTACCAGGCTGCGCTACGCCCCGACGGCGACGTACCGGATCGGCAGGATACCGCAGGCGCTCAGGGCTCGACCCGATCCAGGATGCCCAGGAAGGAGCGCCACGGGCCGACCTCGGCCACGTAGTGCGCCGACAGCGCGCCCTGCAGCTGCGCCACGTGGTTGTGGTCGTGGACGACCCAGGTGGCCAGCAGCTGGCGCATGGTGACCGGGCCGAGGGTGGGATGCAGGCCCTCGAGGGTCATCTCGGGCTCGCCAAGGTCCATGGCGTCGAGGGCGGCGAGATTGCGCTCGCGCAGCATCCCGAAGCGCTCGACCACCGCATCGGTCCCCATGCCGGCATAGCGCTCCGTCTGGTCGCCGTGGTCGACGGGCGGAAACGGCTGTGATGGACCGACCTCCTGGATCATGCGGGCGCGCACCATCCAGTCGGTCTCCTCGACGTAGGCCAGGTGGCAGGAAACCTGGTGGGCGCTCCACTCCTCATCCGCCGGCTTGGCCGCCAGCCACTCCGCCGGCAGGCCACCGGTGAGCGCGAGCAGGACTGATGGCGTGCGGCCCAACGCGCCGCGGGCCTGGTCGAGCTGGAAGGTCATGGCCGATCGAGCATAGCGCAGCGCGCTCAGCCGGCCTTCACCTCGTTCCAAAGCTCGTCCTTGGCGTCCGGCGACAGGTCGGCCAGCACCTGGCCGCGCGACGCGGCCAAGACCTCGACTCGCTCGTAGCGGCCGATCCAGCGACGGTTGGCCGCGCGCAGCGCCTCCTCCGGGTCCAGCTTCAGCCAACGCGCCAGGTTGACGATGGCGAACAGCACGTCGCCCAGCTCGTGCAGGCGGGCGTCGCGCGCCTCGTGACCATCGCCGGTGGGCGCGGCGTGCAGCTCGTCCATCTCCTCGGCAACCTTCTCCCAGACCCCCTCGATCGCCGGCCAGTCCCAGCCGAGGGAGCTGGCACGCTCCTGGATCTCGCGGCTGGCCGGCAGCGCGGGCAGGGCGCGGGCGATGCCGGCAAAGGGCGACGGCTCGGCGCCGGCGTCGCGTCGCTCATCGGCCTTGATGGCCTCCCAGTTGCGCAGCACCTCGGCCGCATCGGCCACCTCCACGTCGCCGAACACGTGGGGATGGCGGCGCACGATCTTGGCGCCCAGGGTCCGGTAGACATCGGTCAGGTCGAAGGTGCCCTCCTCGGCCGCCAGCTGGGCATGCAGGATCACCTGCAGGAAGAGGTCGCCCAGCTCCTCCGCCAGGTCGGAGGCCGATCCCTGCTCGATGGCATCCACCATCTCGTAGGCCTCCTCCAGCACGAAAGGACGCAGGCTGGCATGCGTCTGGCGCCTGTCCCACGGGCAGCCGTCCTGGGCTCGCAGGCGGGCAGAGATGGCCGCCATGCCGTGCGGGCTGGCCAGGTTGTCCAGCGGAGGCACGGCCGGAATCAGCCAGTCACCGGCGGCGAGGTCGGCATCGGTCACGGCATCCAAGCGGCGCGGCTCGCCGCTGGGGAGTGGGCGCAGAGCATGCCCGTGCGGGTACAGCGCGCGCAGCAGCTCCAACGGCGTGCGGCGCGCATGCCGGCCAGGCAGAACGGTGGGTTCCAGCTCGGCGGCCTGATCCATCGCGGCCAGCACGATCAGCGGCAGGGAAGGGTCGAACGGCACCCCTGCCAGGCGATCCGCGCTTGCCACCTGGACGCCATGGGCGGGATCGATGCCGGCCGCGGCCAGGAGCGCGTCGAGCTGGCGGGCGGCCACCGAGAGGTTATCCGGCGCCGCCGGCGCTCGTGGCGGTGAACTCCGAATCGACCCAGACGCCGGCCTCATCGCGCATCTCGTCCAGCCAGCGATTGAAGCCGCTGGTCGCGACCTGGTCGCGCTGGTGCTGCGGCACGAACCGCTGGTCGGCCGAGTTCAGCAGCTTGTAGATGTAGATGCCGGCGCCCGTCACCACCGGGTCCGAGATCTCATCGGGCTCGGTCATGGCGAAGATCGCCTCGTCCCTGGCGGCCTCGTATTGGTAGTGGATGATCCACCCCAGATCACCGCCGTCCTGGGCGCTGCTGACGTCCTCGCTCTCCGCCTCTGCCACCTCGGCAAACGAGTCGGGATCCTCCTTGAGCCGGGTGACGAGCTGGTCGGCCTGCTCCAGCGCGTTGGTGCGGCGCGCGGTGACCTGAATGACGTGGTAGCCGAACTGGGAGCGGACCACCGGGCTGATCTCGCCGATGCGCAGGTCGTTGGCGGCCTTCGCGAACTCGGGCACGAACTGCTGCGCCATCGTGGCCGGGTCGTACCAGCCCAGGTAACCGCCCCGCGCGGCGCTGCCCTGGTCGTCGCTCTGCTTGGCCAGCTCCCACCACTGGCCGTCCTTCTGCTTGACCGCCTCCTGGTGCAGCTTCTCGGCCTCCCGCTTCGCGGCCCGCCACTGGGCTGCGGTCGCGGTGGACTGGTCATCCGCACCGGGAATGGGCTGCACCAGCAGGTGGCGGACGCGCAGCTTCGGCACCGGCTGCCCCTGGTCGGGGTTCAGGAAGATCTGCGCGACCTCGCGCTGCGGCTGGTAGCGCGTGATCACGCGGTCGCCGAAGTACTGCTGGAAGTCGCCGCGCAGGACCTCCTGGCGAATGTAGTCGTGGTATTCCGCGTCGGTGATTCCCGCTTCCGAGAGGAACGAGTCAAGCAGCTCGTCCCGGCCCGCCGCCTGGCGATCGTCGACCTTCAGCAGGTACCAGCCTGTGTCGGTCCTGATCGGGCCGACCACGTCCCCCGCCTCGGCTTTGGCCGCGGCCTTGAAGTAGTCGCCGTACTGCCCATCGGTGCGCTCGACCCAGCCCAGCAGGCCCTTCAGCCCCTTGGAGGGATCGTCGCTGCGCTGCTCGGCCAGCGTTGCGAAGTCGCCGCCGGCGTCGAGCTCCTCCTTGATCGAGTCGATCTCGGCCTTGGCATCGGCCCATTCCTTGTCGGTCGGCTCGGCCCCGGGCTTCGCGTCCTTGTCCTTCTCGGGGATGGCCATGATCAGCGAGAGCTGCAGCCGAGCGGCGCTCAGCCGCCGCCTGTCGATCTCCGCCTGGACCTCGTCATCGGTGGGTCCCACACCAAGGTCAGCCGCGCGGCGCTCCAGCATCAGGCCGGTCAGCAGCGAGTCGGAACCGACACCCTGGACGTTGCCAAGGGTGGTCTGAATGGTCTGCAGCTGCTGCTGGATGATCTGGTCCCGCATGCCGCCCGCGTGGCCCTGGAGGTCGACCCCCGTTGCCTGCAGCTCGGCCGCCACCATCTGGATGCGCTTGACGATCTCGGCCCGTTGGATGGGCGTGCCGTCCACCAGGGCCGCCTGGCGCAGGTTGTTCTGGTAGAAGCCGCTCCAGGCCGCCGCCGCAAAGATGCCGACCGCCACCGCGATGGCCAGCGCGAAGCCGGCCACGATCAGCTGCTGACTGCGCAGCTCGTCCTGCCAGCGGGGACGGTGCTTCCGGTCGAGGACCGGTCTGTTTCGGAATGACATCTCTTGCTCGGTGGCCTCGCAGCGCGCGCTGAAGTAAGGAGGGCGGACGGCTGGGCGAGCCGAATCCTAGCCGATGGGCCCGATGGCTGCCACCGGCGCTCCCTCAGCCGCGGCCGAACGCCTCGGCGATGGCGCTGATGCGCAGCTTCACGACCATCAGCAGCGCCTCGAGGATGATGCCGCGGCTCATCTTCGAATGGCCTGCCACCCGCTCGCGGAAGATGATCGGCACCTGCACGATCTTGGCACCGCGCCGATGCGCCCACCAGGTCATCTCTACCTGGAAGCCGTAGCCGCTCGTATCCGCGTCGCGCAGGCGGACCGCTTCCAGCAGCTCGCGGCGCCATGCCTTGAAGCCACCGGTCAGGTCGCGGTACGGAAGCAGCAGCACGGTGCGCGCGAAGAAGGTGCCGGCCCGGCTGATCAGCTGGCGATGGAGCGGCCAGCCGACCGTGCCGCCGCCCCTGATGTAGCGGCTGCCCAGGCTGAGATCGGCGTCGCGCATCAGAGGTCGCAGCAGGCGCGGCAGGTCCGCCGGGTCGTGGCTGAAGTCCGCATCCATCTGCACCGCCGCCCGCATGCCGGGCTGCCCCAGCGCCCAGCGGAAGCCGTGCCGGTAGGCCGCGCCCAGCCCCTCCTTGGCGTCGCGATGCAGCACCTGCACCCGCGGTTGCCGCGCCGCGATCGTGTCGGCCAGCTGCCCGGTGCCGTCGGGTGAGTTGTCGTCTACGATCAGCAGCTCGGCCTCGGGCAGCGCGCTCAGGATCGCCTCGCTGATCGCTTCGAGGTTCTCCCGCTCGTCGTAGGTCGGCAGCACCACCCAGACACCGCGTCCGGCCGCCAGGCCCACGGTTGCCGCCTCCTCATCGGGCTCGGCGATTGGGCGGTCGCTCATCGCTCGATGGCTGCAGCCGGGGCGTTAGCCAGCAGGTCGCGCAGGCGCGGCATGGCGGCCTGCACGGCCAGACCGCGATGGGAGATGTGGTCCTTCTCGCCGTCGGGCAGCTCGGCGGTGGTCTGGCCGCTCGGCAGCAGGAACACCGGGTCATAGCCGAAGCCGCCAGTACCTCGACGCTCGGTGGCCAGGCTGCCCTGGATGATTCCGCTGAAGGTCTCGAACTGGGGCGGGCCGCCCGCGGCATCGGGGATGGCCAGCACGAGGAAGCAGACCATCCGGGCGGCACGATCCGGCGAATCGCCGACGGCCTCGAGCAGGAGCCCGACCCGATCGGTCACCTCCGGCCCACCGAAGCGCGCCGTGGTCACGCCGGGGCCCCAGTCGAGCGCGGCGACCTCGATGCCCGAGTCATCGGCCAGGGTCAGCAGACCAGAGGCACGGCAGTAGGCATCGGCCTTGGCTGCGGCGTTCTCGGCATAGGTGCCGTGCGGCTCCGGCACGTCCAGGTCGATCCCGACCTGCTGTGGGAAGACGAGGCGTCCGGGTATCTCCGCCAGCAGTCGACCGAATTCGCGTTGCTTGCCGGCATTGGTGGTGCCCAGCAGCAGGTCGTTCACTCGCTGGCGGGGGCGTCGATGGCGGAGCGTTGCAGGGCGAACAGCTGCTTGATGCCCGCCGAGGCCAGGTCGACCATCTGGTTCATCTGGGCGCGATCGAAGGCCTTCTGCTCCGCCGTGCCCTGCAGCTCGACGAAGCGCTCGTCATCGGTCATGACCACGTTGAAGTCCACGTCCGCCGTTGAGTCTTCGGCGTAGTCCAGGTCGAGCAGCACCGTGCCGCCGCTCAAGCCAACGCTGACCGCCGCCACCTGGCCGGTCAGCAGGTGCGCCATCCCGTACTTGGTCAGGCCGCGGGCCAGCGCGACGTAGGCGCCGGTGATGCTGGCCGTGCGCGTGCCACCATCTGCCTGGATGACGTCGCAATCCACCGTGATGGTGCGCTCGCCGAGCTTGGGCAGGTCCACCACGCCGCGCAGCGCGCGGCCGATCAGGCGCTGGATCTCGTGCGTTCGTCCGCCGATCCGCCCGGTGTGCGCCTCGCGCTGGCTGCGCTCGGTGCCGGCCCGCGGCAGCATGCTGTACTCGGCGGTCACCCAGCCGGAGCCCTTGCCCCGCAGCCAGCCCGGCACGCGATCCTCGATGGTCACGGCGCAGATCACGCGGGTGTCGCCCACCCGGATCAGGACAGACCCCTCCGCGAACTTCAGGTAGTCCGCCACGATCTTGACGGGGCGCAGCTGGGTCGGCGCGCGTCCATCGGGTCGGCGAGCAGCGGCGATCGACATCGCCGCCGATTCTACGATGGCGGCTCGCGCCGCACTTTGTCAGGTCGGGTGGACCTGCGGCGTGTCCCGCACCCAGTAGCCCGACAGCGGGCCGGAGCTGAGCATGAAGTAGTGGCGGCCGCTGATGATGGCGTACGCCGAGGTCGACACGGTCCGTGCGTGGCCAAAGGTGTAGGCATGCGACGCCTTCACGCGCCCCAGCCAGTCGAACCGCATGCCCAGGTAGCGGCCGGCCTCGAGCGTCAACTGCCTGTCGGCGTCGAAGTTGTCACGCTGGGTCAGGCCACGGACGAAGGAGACGTTGGTCTCGTGCACCCAGTACCCCGCGAACGCGCCGGAGCCCACCTTGAGCCATGCCTTGCCGTTCGCTCGGGTGCGGCCGGCGCCGCCGACCCGAACCGTCTTCGAGAGCTTGACCGACTTCTGCGACATCACCCCGCCAGAGCGCCCAAGGCGATATGCCGTCACGCGGCCCTCCTTGAGCACCAGCTCGCGGTTCGGGTCGTACCGGTCATCGGGGTACAGGACGCTGCCCGGCTCGGCCGCGACTGACTGTCCGCACAGGGTGACGAACACCATCACCGAGTAGTGGCCGCCGTCGCTGGCCGTGTCCCAGGCGCCGCCGGCGGCGTTGTAGCCCTCGCCCAGCATGATGTCGTGGTGCGGCGGTGAGTTCCACCACATCTCGGCGGTGCGGTCGTACGAGTAGTCCGGATAGTCCTCCCAGGCGATGATCTCCCCGAAGCCGCTCCAGCACACGCCGGCGTCGTTCAGCCGCTGGGTGACATAGGCCATGTCGTGTTCGAGCTTGTCGTCATGGGCCATGCGGCTCGCGCGCCGGTTGGCGATGTCGTCCAGCAGGGCGGTGCCGCCCACCGGAGCCCGGCCGTGCGCTTGGCGATAGCCATTCGCGGCCTCCCGCAGCCCGTCTCCGCCAACCGCGCGAACCGGTGCCGCCACGCTCAACGTGACTGCCGCCATCATCAGCGCGGCGAGCAGCAGGGCAATGATCCGAGCCAGCGGCACGGGCGGGTGAATGGCCAGCGCGGCGACCGGGCGTCGTTGCATACGGGAGGTCCTCAGGCAGCGCGGTGTCTGTCGATGCGTTCCACCCTACCCAGCCGCACCCGTGGCGGGCCATGGCCCTATCGGTCTGGTACCACCGCGGGTCGGGTCGACGTCGCTTGCGGCCGGGAATGCTTCAGACGCGCGGGTCAGACGCGCAGGCGGGTGGCACTCGACTCGGGCAGCCAGGTCCCGTTGAGCGCGCCGCTGCCCACCAGGAAGTGCGGCCGCCCGTTCACGATCTTCCACGCGGTGACGCTGACCGTGCGCGCCGTCGCGTAGTGGACAGTACGCGAGCCGATCACGCCGCCCTGTGCGCTGTAGCGGTAGCCGGTGTGGGTGCCCGCGCTGATGTCGATTGACGGGCCGGCGGGGAGCTCCAGCCGCTGGATCGACCCGGGCTTGAAGGCGCTGGCCGATTCCGCCAGCCAGTACCCGTTCAGGCGGCCTCCGGCGATGTGCCAGGAGGGTCGTCCGTTGATGGTCGCCCTGGCGTCGGCCATGACCGTCGTCATCGCGGTCACGGTCATGGCGCGCGTGGCCCGGACATGGCCGTCCGGGGTGAATTGGCGCCCCAGGTGGACGGCGCTG
>DATBRW010000101.1:0-4277 GCA_036560125.1 Candidatus Limnocylindria bacterium | reverse complement strand
ATGCTCTCCTTCGATGCCCGCGCGCTGCGCGAGCGCGGCCGCCAGCAGATCGAGGAGCTGACCGGCCTGCTGCGCGCCGGCGCCAAGGAGATCTCCGGCTCGGAGGATTGGCACGCCCTGCTGCTCGAGCTGAACAAGGACCGGCCGGACACGCCGGAGGCCATGCGCCGCGGCTACGAGGACTGGACCGAGCGAGCGCGCCAGTTCCTGCATGACAAGGGACTGGTCAGCTTCCCGGCCGGCGAGGAGTGCGCCGTCGTGCCATCGCCGCCCTTCCAGCGCCCCGTGCTGGCCGTGGCCTCCTATGTTGCGCCGCCCAGCTTCGCCGAGACGATGCGCGGCCACTTCTTCGTGCCCTACCCGCCGGATAGCGCCAACGCGGAAGAGATCGCCAAGCGGCTGGAGTCGAACGCCTACCCGGCCATCCCCACCACCGCCGTGCACGAGGCGTATCCCGGCCATCACTGGCACCTGGTCATGGCCAAGGGCAACCCGTCGCACGTGCGGCAGCTGTTCGGCACGAGCTACTTCGCCGAGGGCTGGGCCCTCTACGCGGAGCGGATGATGGAGGAGAACGGCTTCTACGATGACCTGAAGCACGTCATGTACCGCTACGAGGCCACCCTCTTCCGTGCGGCGCGCATCGTGGTCGACACCAGCCTGCACCTGGGCGAGATGACGCATGCCGAGGCCGTCGAATTCATGATGGCCAACTCGTCCATGACCGAGCCGACGGCAGTGGCCGAGGTCACCCGCTACTGCTCATGGCCCACCCAGGCGTCCTCGTACCTCACCGGCTGCCTGGAGATCCTGCGCATCCGGGACCGATACCTCTCGGCCCGCGGGACCGATGCCTCCGATGTCGACGCCCTGCGCGACTTCCACGACGCCATCACCAGCTCCGGCACGCTGCCGATCGCCCTGGCCGAGCGCGCGGTGATGGCCACCGTCGCGCGCCCCGCATGAGCACCGTCACCGCCGCGGTGGACCAGCTGGCGGAGCGCTACTGGCAGGCGCTGCTGGACGCCGACCCGCTGCAGGCCACCGCCGTCGGTGCGCCAGGGCACAACGACCAGCTGCCGGACCTCACGCCGGGGGGCCGGGCCGCCCTGGTCGCCCGCTTCGAGGCGATCCTCCGGGATGCGGAGTCGGCGGTGCCCGATGCGGCCGATCCTGAGCAGGCGCTCACGCTGGCCGCGTTGCGTCAGTCGACCGACGCGACGCTGGCAATGCTGCGCGCCGATGCGCACGCCTACAGCGTCGACGCAACCTGGGGCCTCCAGGCAGAGATCCTCTCGGTGCCTTCCTACCAGCCCCTGCGCGAACCGGCCGACGGGCGCGACACGGTGGCCCGCTGGCGGGCGATCGCGCCGACGCTGGCGGAGATGGAGGCCAGCGTGCGCCGCGGCCTGGCCGAGGGCCGCAGCCCAATCCGCGCCTCGGTGCAGCGCGTGGTGGAGCAGCTGGACGACGTGCTGGCGCGTCCAGACGCCGACGGGCCGCTGCTCGCGCCACTCGCTCAGCGCCCGGACTCCGGCTGGACCGACGCCGACTGGCAGGCGTTCGCCACCCAGCTGACGGACGTGGTCGCCCAGGAGGCGCGACCGGCCATGGTCCGCTTCCGGACCTTCATTGCTGATGAGATCGCGCCGCGCTCGCGCCCGGACGACCGCGCCGGGATCGGGCTGCTGCCGGGCGGGGAGGAGCTGTATCGGTCCCTGGTTAGGGCGCACACCACCACCAACCTGGAGCCGGACGAGATCCACGCCATCGGCCTGCGCGAGGTCGAGCGCATCGACTCTGAGACCGCGGAGCTGGGGCGGCGCGTGCTGGGCACCACGACGCTGGCAGAGACGCAGGAAGCGCTGCGCGGCGACCCGCGGCTCCACTTCGAGAGCGCCGATCAGATCGAGGCGGTGGCGGAAGCCTCTCTCCGCCGGGCCGAGGCAGCGGTGCCGGATTGGTTCGGCCGTCTGCCGCGCGCCGCCTGCGAGGTGGCGCGCATGCTGCCGCACGAGGAGAAGCACTCGACCATCGCCTACTACCGCGAGCCGGCGATCGACGGCAGCCGACCGGGCCGCTACTACATCAACACCTGGCAGCCGGCCACCCGCCCACGCTACGAGGCGGAGGCGCTCGCCTTCCACGAGGCGGTACCCGGCCATCACCTGCAGGCGGCCATCGCGCAGGAGCTGCCCGGGCTGCCGGCGTTCCGCCGTCATGCCTACACCACCGCCTACGTCGAGGGCTGGGGCCTCTACGCGGAGCGCCTGGCCGACGACATGGGCCTCTACAGCGGAGACCTGGATCGCTTGGGGATGCTCAGCTATGACTCGTGGCGAGCCTGCCGGCTGGTGGTGGACACCGGCCTGCACGCCATGGGCTGGTCGATCCCGCAGGCGGTCGACTTCATGATCGCCCACTCGGCGCTGGCGGAGAACAACATCGTCAACGAGGTGGACCGCTACCTCGGCCGGCCGGGCCAGGCACTGGCGTACAAGATCGGCCAGCTGGAGATCGTGCGGCTGCGGTCGGAGTCACAGGCTCGGCTGGGTGCCGCATTCGATGTGCGGACCTTCCACGACGCAGTGCTGGGCCACGGCCCGCTGCCGCTGGAGACGCTGGCCGGATCGGTCGAGGCAGAGCTCCGCGCCGGCTAGCGGTTGGGGTGCGGATACCGGACGAAGTTCCACATCCGCGCATAGTCGGGTGACAGGTAGGTCTCGTTCGGGAGCAGCGGCAGGTTGGCGTCGAAGTAGGCGTCGAACACGACCCGGAACTCGTTGACCGGGCTGGTGTCGTCGTTGAACCCCACGCTGGCGGGGTCCACGCCCGGCAGCCGCACGGCGTTCAGGATGCCGAACTTCTGCTGGACCTCCCGCGCCGAGGCATCCAGCCATTGGAAGCCCAGCTCGTTGGCGCTGAATGCCGCCGGCCACGGGCCCTCGTCCGCCTGCAGCACGATGATCGGGTCCGGCTCGCCGGGCTCGTGGTCGATCAGCCGATCGATCGCCCGCAGCACACGCTGGTTGACCCACTGCAGCTGCCCGATGTAGTTGTCCCGCTCCGAACGGGCGTCGACCTCCTCGCCGGTCGGGAAGCTGCCGTCCTTGTTGAATACGTACGGGGGATGGGGGATCAGGACGTGGGTGAAGACGAAGTCCGGCCCCGATCGCTCCGCCGTCTCCTCCAGGCGGTCGAAGGCGAACAGCGCCGTCTCCCGTGACAGCGCTCGGTACGGCATGTTCTCGCCATCCGGCCCCTGGCCGCCGAAGGATGGCGGCCAGATTAGAGAGAGCGCCGTGGTGGACCACAGGGCACTGGAAAACTCGGCCGATCCCTGGAAGCGCAGCGAGACATCGGCGTCCGTGTTGGTGGCGGTCGGCTCCCACCAGCCGCCCAGATGGATGTAGTCGTAGCCCAGCGCCTTCAGCGCGACGGGAACGGCCAGGTGGTCACGGATGGCGCCGTGGATCTCGGTGAACTCAGCCGGCTGACTCATGTCGACGCCCAGCTGCTCCGGGTCGATGTAGTGCATGTTCAGCGAGGTGTAGACGGAGAGCGCGGTCTTGAAGTAGTTCGCCCAGGCGTGGCGCGCCACGCTGAAGCCGCGCGCCTCCAACTCTTGCAGGAACGGCTCGTTGTCGAAGTGGTAGATCTCCCGCAGCGTGTCGGCGTTCGCGTAACGATCCAGGATGATGTAGTAGATGTCCGGCTTGACCGATGGCTCCTGCAGGACGACCGCCGGCGACGAGGGGTTGGCCGTGGCGGCGGCCGCCGACGCAGATGCGAAGTTCGCGACGCGCAGCGCGTTGAACACCAGCAGGGCAACCGCCGCGATGTTCAGGAAGCGGCTCACCCCGCGCACCCAGCGGCCGCCGCGCCAGATCATCAGGCCCAGCCCGATGCCGATCAGCAGATATCCGGTCGCCATGAGCCAGCGGCTGGCGTCCATCGGGGCGCCGACCAGGTTCCAAAGGTGGCCGAAGCTGAAGAAGAGCAGCAGGATCAGGGTGGCCAGCAGCCCGCCGCGCAGCACGCTGTGGGTGGCCACGATCGTCACCAGCAGGAGCGCGACACCCCCAACGAAGCACAGCAGCAGGGGCGCCCACAGCGGCGCCAGGGTCACCTGCTGCTCTGCGTTATCGGCGAAGAGGAAGAGGGCCGGGAAGATCGCCACCGCGAGCGTGTGCCACGGCAGCAGGCTCAATTTGAGCCCACGCGGCGACAATCGGGTTAACATCGGCTAGACATTACGTGAAAAGGTGACACCGCTC
>DATBRW010000100.1:0-3229 GCA_036560125.1 Candidatus Limnocylindria bacterium | reverse complement strand
TGGGAGGCGCTGCAATGGTGTGGCGCTGAGCGACTTGGCCATGGCGTGCGGATCGTCGAGGACATCGCGACTCGGCCCGATGGGCGCGTAGTGCTGGGCCGGCTGGCCTCTTACGTCCGCGACCGCCGCGTGCCGTTGGAGATGTGCCCCACCTCGAACGTGCATACCGGGGCCGTCACCTCCATCGAGGAGCACCCGATCGACCTTCTGCGCCGCCTGCGCTTCCGGGTGACCGTCAACACCGACAACCGTCTGATGAGCGGCATCACCCTGTCCAGCGAATTCTCCACGCTGGCCGCCGTGCACGGCCTGGACCTGGATGACCTGGAGTGGCTGACGCTCAACGCCATGAAAAGCGCCTTCTGGCCGTTCGACGGCCGGCTGCGCATCATCAACGAGCAGATCAAGCCCGGCTTCGCCCTCCTCCGCGCCGACGCTGCCGCGGCGGAGATCGCCTCCGCCTGACCTGAGGGCACGGTCGCATCGGTGTATCCTCAGAGCACGGCCCACCTTCACCTCGCTCCGATGGAGATCGCCGCATGACCTACGTCATCACCGAGCCATGCATCGGCGTCAAGGACGCCTCGTGCGTCGACGTCTGCCCGGTCGATTGCATCCACGCCACCGATGACGACGCCATGTTCTTCATCGATCCGGACGAGTGCATCGACTGCGGGGCGTGCGAGCCCGAATGCCCGGTGACCGCGATCTTTGCCGAGGACGCCGTGCCGGAGCAGTGGACCAACTTCATCCAGATCAACGCCGACTACTTCGTCAACAAGTAGCGTGGCCGCCCGCCTGATCGTGCTCTACAGCCCGCCGGACGATCCGGCAGCCTTCGACGCGCATTACCGCGACGTCCACACGCCGATGGTGCGGCGCTATCCGGGCCTGCGTGACCTGCGCGTGACGCGCGCGTCCGGCGTGGCAGGTCGCGACCCGGCCTTCCATCTGGTGGCCGAGATGGCCTTCGACTCGCGCGCCGACCTTGAAGCCGCGCTCGCCTCGGACTCGGGGCGCGAGAGCGGCATGGACCTACGGAACTTCGCGGGCGCCGGGGTGACCATGCTGATTGCCGACGATGATGCCGCCTTCGATGTCTGAGCCCGCCAACCCCACCCCAGTCGAACCTGCCGCCCTTGGCCTGGACCGCGTCCGGTACGCCAAGGACTACGCCACCGGCGTGGCGACGGTAGCGATCGATCGGCCCGAGGTGCTGAATGCCTTCGACTTCCAGACCCTGCGCGAGCTGGGCCGGGCTTTCGAGGACGCGGCGTGGGACGACGGCGTCGCGGTCGTGGTGGTGACAGGTGCGGGCGAGCGAGCCTTCTGCACCGGGGCGGACTTGAACGAGCAGTCGACATTCGGCGCCAGCAGCGGCCAGTACTGGCGCTGGATGGGCGCCTTCATCGAGATGCACGACCGGCTGCGCAACATTGGCAAGCCGACCATCGCCCGGATCAACGGCATCTGCGTCGGTGGCGGCAACGAGCTGCAGATGGCCTGCGACCTGTCGGTGCTGGTCGACGACACTTACATCCGCCACGTGGGGCCGGAGCACGGCTCGGTGCCGGCCGGCGGCGCAACCCAGTGGCTGCCGATCATGGTCGGGGACCGGCGGGCTCGCGAGATCGTGATGCTGTGCGAGGAGATCTCCCCCGCGCAGGCGCTGGACTGGGGACTGGTCAACCGCGTGGTGGCACGGGCCGACCTGGACGCCGCGGTGGCGGCCCTGGCCGAGAGCCTGCGGCGCAAGCTGCCCGAGACGATCCGCTACACCAAGACGCAGCTGAACTGGTGGCGCGACCTGGTCTGGGCGCAGACAGTGACCCACGCGCGCGACTGGCTGGCCGTCCACTCTGGATCCGATGAGGTACGCGAGGCGGTCCGCGCCTTCCACGACAAGCGTGCACCCGATTACGAGGCGCTGCGGTCCGCCGCCGGCGCCGAGACGCTGACCTGCCCCAGCTGCGGCGAGCGAGGTATCGCGGCCTGGTCGCGCTTCTGCCCGGGCTGTGGCGTGTCACTGACCGCCCTGGAGGAGGGCGTGCCGTGAGCGCCGACGGCGCCGAGGGATCCAGCCTGGTCGTGGTCGAACGGCACGCGGAGACGCGCACTGCACTCATCCGCCTCAATCGGCCCGACCAGCTGAATGCGCTCAACGCGGCGGCCATGGATGCGCTGTGCGAGGCGCTGGAGGAGCTCGATCGCGACGATGACGTGCGCGCGATCGTGGTGACCGGCAACCAGCGGGCGTTCGCCGCGGGCGCCGACATCGGTGAGATGGCGAATGCCACGCCCGTCGAGATGCTGCGCTCCAATCGGATCGGGCAGTGGGACCGGGTGCGGAAGATCGGCAAGCCGGTCATCGCCGCGGTGAATGGCTGGTGCCTGGGCGGTGGGTGCGAGCTGGCCATGACGCTTGACCTGATCATCGCCGGCGAGGGCGCCAGGTTCGGGCAGCCGGAGATCAACATCGGCGTCATACCCGGCGCGGGTGGCACGCAGCGCCTGACGCGGGCCATCGGCAAGGCGCGGGCGATGGAGATGATCCTGACGGGTGAGCCGATGGGTGCCGCCGAGGCCCGCGATCGCGGCCTGGTGGCCCGGGTAGTGCCCGACGAGCTGGTAGAGGAGGACGCTCTGGCGCTGGCCGCGCAGATCGCGACCAAGTCACCGGTGGCGCTGCGAGTGGCCAAGGAGGCGGTCAACGCCGCCTACGAGTCGGACCTGACGCAGGGGCTGGCCCACGAGCGGCGGCTCTTCTACCTGCTGTTCGCCTCGGACGACCAGAAGGAGGGGATGGCCGCCTTCATGGAGAAGCGGAGCCCCGACTTCACGGGCCGATGAGCCTGGAGAACCCCGAGCGACCGGTCGGCGGCCTGGCGGTGCGCGCGCCATCCGGCGTGGAGCTGCGGCCGATCGGCCGCGATGACATGGCCGATGCCGTGGAGATGGCCCGCGAGCTCCATGGCGAGCGCTCCGAGATAGACCCGATGGCCCTACAGCCGCGCTTCGCGGCGCTGCTCGGCTCGGCGGACGTGACGCCGTTCCTGGCCGAGATGGCGGGCGAGCCAGTGGGGATTGGGATCCTCCACTTCCGTCGCCGGCTGAACTTCACGACCTTCGAGGGCTGGATCTCCGAGCTATTCGTGCGGCCGCGGGCGCGGGGACAGGGGATCGGCCGGGCCCTCCTCGACGCGCTGATCGCCGAGTGGCGGCTGCGCGG
>DATBRW010000099.1:0-3880 GCA_036560125.1 Candidatus Limnocylindria bacterium | reverse complement strand
CGGACCTTGAGCTCGGCGGTCAGGGCGCGGGCGCGCTCGACCAGCTCCGGACGATTGCGCAGCAGCGGCAGCACGGCGACCTTGATGGGCGCCAGCGACGGGAGGATGCGCAGCACCGTCCGCTTCTCCTTCGCGAGCTGTTCTTCCTCGTAGCCGTCGAGCAGCACCGTCAGCACCGCGCGGTCCACCCCCATGGCGGGCTCGATCACGAACGGCGTGACGTGCTCGCCGCTCGCCTCGTCGAAGATCGCCAGCGCCTTGCCAGACCCGGCCGCATGGGCGCGCAGGTCGTAGTCAAACCGGTCGGCGATCCCTTCCAGCTCGGACCAGCCCATCGGGAAGTCGTATTCCACGTCGGTGGTCTGCTTCGAGTAGTGGCTCAGCTCGTCGGGATCGTGCGGCCGCAGCCGCAGGCGTTCCGCGGCGATGCCCATCTCTTCGGTCCACCAGCGCAGGCGCTCCTCCACCCAGTACCCGAACCAGCGCTCCTCATCGGATGGGTGGACGAAAAACTCCATCTCCATCTGCTCGAACTCGCGGTCGCGGAAGATGAAGTTGCCCGGCGTGATCTCGTTGCGGAAGCTCTTGCCGATCTGGGCGATGCCGAAGGGGAGCTTGCGGCGGGTGGTGGTGGCGACGTTGTCGAAGTTGACGAAGATGCCCTGCGCCGTTTCGGGGCGCAGGTAGGCCACGCTGGCGCTCTCCTCCATCGGCCCGACGTGGGTCTTGAACATGAGGTTGAACTGCCGGGCATCGGTGAGCGTGCCGCGCTGGCCGCAGTTCGGGCACGCGATCTCCGAGGGCGACCCCTTGAGGTCGTCGGCCCGGAAGCGAAACTTGCAGTTGCGACAATCGACCATGGGATCGCTGAAGCCGCTGACGTGGCCGGACACCTCCCAGACCCGCGGGTTCATGACGATCGCGGCATCCAGCCCCACGATGTCGTCGCGCCGCTGGACCATGGCGCGCCACCACGCCGCCTTCACGTTGTTCTTGAGCTCTACGCCCAGCGGGCCGTAGTCCCAGAAGCCGCCCATCCCGCCATAGATCTCGCTTGACGGGAACACGAAGCCACGCCGCTTGGCGAGTGAGACGATGACGTCCATGTTCGGGGCAGGCACGGCGGGCTGGTCGCTCCTGATGCAGCAGATGTTGGACCGATGGGTGGGCTTCCGAGTCTAGCCTAGCCGCTCGGACGAGGCGGATCAGGACCAGACGCCGGTCAGCCGGGCCACCAGCAGCGCGACGCCCATCAGGATGGCCGCGACGACCATCAGGAAGGTCCAGGGGCGCATCACGTATCGGCTGCCGACCAGGCCCGCCGCATGGTCGCCGAGCTGCGGCCGGGCGGCCGCCAGGGCGGGATAGGGATCGTGGCCGTGGGCCGCTGCCACGTGCGCACGCATCAGTGCCCGATTGGCCGCCGCCAGCCGCCGCTCGTCGCCGGTGTCGATGGCGGCGGCCGCGGCATCGACCACGTCGAATGACCCTTCATTGCCCTCGATGAAGTCCAGGAACCAGCCGTCCGCGGCCCGGTCGTAGCGTTCGTACGGCGTCGTGGTCGGATACCGCGCCAGCGTCAGGCGGGCGTCATCGAGGAGGCCGGCGCTCAGCTGCGCCGACAGCCGTTGGGGTGGCAGCGAGGCCTCGTCCGGATGCGCGGCGAGCCAGGCCTTCGCTGGCTCCGGCCCGACCGGGATACGCCCGGCGCCGCGCTCGCGCCAGTGATCTTCGGTGCGTAGCCGAGCCCACACGACCACCGCCAGGGCGTCGCCGAACTCGCCGCCGAACTGGGTCACCAGCATCGCAGCCAGGGCGATGCCGAAGATCGCCAGGAAGAGCCCGTAGACGACGAGCAGGTTGCCGGCAATGGCAATCGGCACGAACGAACCACCGAGCGCGAAGGCAGCGACCAGGGCCGCTCCCAGCGCCACCAGGAACGACCGCTGCACGCGGCGATAGACCTCTTCCTGGACGACGGTCGCCAGGTGGTGGCGTCGATCGGTCACCCGTTGACGGTCGCAGGAGCCTCGCTCGCCAGCGGCGCCGCGCGGGTGGCAACTTCATCAAGGAAGTCGCGGCTCCGCAGCTCACGCTCCAGCACGGCGGATACGGTCGCGTGCTGCAGGCGCTCCACCTCGCGCTGGACGCTGGCGGCCAGCCGCAGCCGCAGGACCCCTGACAATGGCGAGCGTTGCAGGTGGCGCATCACCTTCAGGGCATCGGCGCTGATCGGGCGGGCGCCCAGCGCGGCGTGCAGGCACTCCGGTCCCAGGATGCCGCCCGCCACCGCCGCGTAGCCGTTGCCCTCCGGGCCGATCTCGGCGCCGCACTCCAGGCACTGGTTCAGCTCGGGGCGGAAGCCCATGGCGTCGAGCAGATGCAGCTCGAACCAGCGCGCGATCACCTCGCGCGACACCTCGGGGGCCGCGTCCAGCGCGGCCAAGCCCTGGGCCAGCAGCACGAAGGCACCGTGCGAATCGGCCGATCCCTCGCAGAAGCGATCGGCCAGCTCGACCAGGTACCAGGCAGCCGCGGTGGAATGCAGGTCGTTGCGCAGCCCCAGGTGCGGGTCCTCCAGCGCGATCTGGGTCACCACATCGAAGGTGCGGCCCAGCGCCAGCACCAGGTGGACGTCGCTGAACGGCTCCAGGCCGCCACCCAGGCGTGAGCGCGGACGCCGGATGCCCTTGGCAATGACACGCAGCTTGCCGAGCCGCGGGGTGAGCAGGGTGAGCACCCGGTCCGCCTCACCCAGGTCCATGCTGCGCAGCACGATCCCCTCGGTCTTGTAGAGGCGCGCCCGGCTCACGGCGCCACCCGGCTCGGGTAGGCTTGGCGCGTGGAGGAGACGAGCACCGACATCACGACCGAGTTTACCGACCTGCTCACGCAGATCGAGGACGAGATGCGTGCCGTCCTGGCCGGGCACGAAGGCCCCGCCGCCCCGCTGTACGAGATGCTCGCCTACCACCTGGGCCTCGACCAGCCGGACGGACCGCGCGGCAAACGGATGCGGCCGCTGCTCGGGCTCCTCGTGTACCGCGCCCTGACCGGCGACCACGCCGCCGCCTTGCCCGGCGCCGCTGCGGTGGAGTTGGGGCACAACTTCAGCCTGGTCCATGACGACATCGAGGATTCCGACGCCGAGCGGCGGCATCGGCCCACGCTGTGGGCGATCTGGGGCGTCCCGCTGGCCATCAACGCGGGTGACGCGCTGTTCGCCCTGTCGCGGCTGGCGCTGTATCGCGCCCTCGACGCCGGCACGGTCAGCGACCGCCGCATGCTGGAGCTGATGCGCGTCTACGACGAGACCTGCCTGGCCCTGTGCGAGGGCCAGTTCCTGGACATCAGCTTCGAGCGCCGCACCGACGTCAGGGTCGACGAGTACATGGAGATGATCGGGCGCAAGACGGCGGCCCTGCTGGCCGCATCGCTGCAGGCGGGCGCCATTCTGGCCGATGACACGCCGGAGACCGCGGAGGCGTTCCGCAGCTTCGGCTACCACATCGGTCTCGCCTTCCAGATGGCCGATGACGTGAAAGGCAGCTTCTGGCCCTCGGCCGCGTCCGGTAAGCCGGAGGCCGGCGACATTCGCAAGCGAAAGAAGACGCTGCCGCTGGTGTGGGCGCTGCAGCATGCGCCGGAGCCCGATGCCTCGCGCCTGCGCGAGATCTACGCCGCTGAGGCGGATGGCCCGATGTCGCAGCCGGAGGTGGATGAGGTGCTGGCCATCCTTGAGCGCAGCGGCGCCCACGCCGAGGCGCTGACCCAGGCACGCCGCTATCGCGATGCGGCGCTCTCCGACCTCAAGGGCCTGCCGATCAACGCGGAGCGCCGCGCGGAGCTGCGCTTCCTGCTGGAGTCGGTGATCGCCACC
>DATBRW010000098.1:0-4148 GCA_036560125.1 Candidatus Limnocylindria bacterium | reverse complement strand
CATGCCGGCGCGCGGCCGCATCGGTCCATCCTGGGCCAGGCGGTGCTGACCGGCGGCTTCGCCCAGGTCTACGACGCGGTCGGGAGTCGCTCGAGCGTGGCCGACGCGATCGCGGCGGCCGATGCCGGCGCGCGGGTGGTGATGGTGGGCGGGCCCGCGGAGCTGGGTGGCCTGGACTGGACGCTGGTCTGGGCTCGGGAGCTGCGGATCGAAGGCACCTACGTCTACGGTCCGGAACCGTCGCTCCCGGATGCGCCGCACACCATGGACGAGGCGATCCGCCTGCTGGCGGCGCACCCCGAGCTGCCGATTGGCGAGATGGTGACCCACACCTACCCGTTGGAAGGGTGGCGCCAGGCGATGCGCACCGTGCTCGATCGCCGATCCTCAGGTGCCATCAAGGTTGCTTTCGCGCCATAGCCGGGCGGCTCGCGCGAGGGCCGCCGCGCAGCGTCGTATGCTTGCAGCACTGAAACCTGCGAGGTGTGGCCCGCGCCATGGAAGACTTCGTCCCCGTCGTAATCCTGGCTATCGTCGCGCTGGTGCTCCTGTTCCTCATCTGGAGCACGATCAACATCGTCCGGCAGTACGAGCGGCTGGTGATCTTCACCCTCGGCCGCGTCTCGAACGGGGCAGCCGGGCCTGGCCTGGTGCTCCTGGTACCGATCATCCAGCAGCCGGTGAAGGTCGACCTACGCGAGTTCTACCTGGAGGTCCCGCAGCAGACCTGCATCACCAAGGACAACGCGCCCATCAGCATTGACTTCCTGGTCTATTCCAAGGTCTTCGATCCCGAGCAGTCGGTGACGGCGGTCACAAACTTCGTGGGCGCGTCACAGGCGCTAGCGGCTACCACGCTGCGCGCCGTCATCGGCGACATCCCGCTGGACGACGTGCTGGCCAAGCGCGAGGAGATCAACCACATCTTGCGCGCGAAGCTCGACGAGGTGACCGAGCGCTGGGGCGTGAAGATCACCAGCGTCGAGATCCGCGAGATCGTGCCGCCGCGCGACATCCAGGACGCCATGAACCGGCAGATGAGCGCCGAGCGCAACCGTCGCGCGGTGATCACCGAGTCCGAGGGCACCCGCCAGGCGACCATCAACGTCGCCGAGGGTGACAAGCAGTCGAGCATCCTGCGCGCCGAGGGCGAGCGCCAGTCCCAGGTCCTACGTGCCGAGGGCTTCAGCAACGCGCTGCAGACCATCTTCGGCGCGGCCCGGGGGGTCGATGACAAGACGATGGCGCTGCAGTACCTGGAGGCTCTCAAGTCCCTGGCGGCCAGCAACTCGACCACCTGGATCGTGCCGATGGAGCTGTCCGAGTTGAGCCGGCCGATCGGCGATGCGATGCGCTCGGCCCGCATCACGAGCGAAAGCGAGGGCGGCGGACCGGCCGCCTCGGGCTGAGGTCCGGTCGAGCTCCCGCACAGCATGGCGAGGCACGGATCAACGCGTCGCAGCCTGGCCGCCTGGATGGGGAGCATCGTGGCGGCCGGGGCCGTGGGCTACCTGGGCATCGTCACGGTCGAGGGCTCGCGCCGGATCGTGCGGCCGCCCCGCAAGCCGGTGGAGCCGACGGAGGAGGGGGCGCCGGCGAACCCCGGAGACATCGGCCTGGCCCACGAGGACGTGCGCTTCACGACCGATGACGGCTACACCCTGGATGGCTGGCTGATCCCGTCCCGACGCGAGACCAGGGCCACGGTCGTCCTGATGCACGGCTTCAGCTGGCACCGCCTGCCCTGGCTGACGGAGTTCGTGCCATGGATCCAGCCGCGCTTCAACATCCTGCAGTTCGACTTCCGCGGCCATGGCAACTCGGATGACGCACCGATCACGCTTGGCACTCTCGAGCAGCGCGACGTGGCGGCGGCCGTCCGCTTCCTGCAGGGCCGGGGGTACGGACCGATCGGGCTCATGGGCATCAGCATGGGCGCCTCCGTGGCGATCATGTCCGCACCGGACCTACCGGTCGCGGCGGTTGTCGCCGATGCCGCGTACGCCGTGCTCGAGAACCCGATCGCCAACCGCATGCGGGAGGGGCGGTATCCGCTCCCGCGGCTTGGCGCGCGACTGGTGGTTGCGGCCGCCTCGGTCCGGGCGCGGACCTGGCTGCGGCAGCCGATTCAGCGGGTCGGCCAGATCGCCCCACGCGGGCTGCTGCTGATTGCGCCGCGTGAGGATCGGCTGGTCGACTGGACGCAGGCGGTGCGCCTTTACGAGGCCGCCCGAGAGCCGAAGGAGCTGATGGTGGTGGACGGCGCCGCGCACAGCGACGCGCATGCCGTCGGTGGGGAGGCCTATGAGCGTCGCGTCGTGGAGTTCCTGCAGCGGCACCTGGACGGGGTGGCGCCCGTATAATCGCGCCCGGCGCCGCACCGCGCCTGTCCGCTCGGAGACACCCGCTCGGACACACCACGCCGGCTAAGGTCCTTGCATGGCTGCCACGAAGGTCCTCGTCGTCGATGACGACCTGAACATCCAGCGCGTCCTGGTCTTCACCCTCAAGCAGGAAGGGTTCGAGGTGATCGTCGCCTCGGACGGCCAGACGGGCGTCGCCATGGCGAAGGACTCGCAACCCGACCTGATCCTGATGGACGTGGCCATGCCCAAGCTGGATGGCTACGCAGCGACCCAGCAGATTCGTGCCGCCGAGACCGACGGGCGGCGGGTGCCGATCATCATGCTCACCGCCGAGGCGGACGTCGGCGAGCGGGTCAAGGGTCTGCGTGCCGGCGCGGACGATGACATCGTCAAGCCATTCCATCCGCTGGAGCTAATGGCGCGCATCAAGGCGCTGCTGGCGCGAGGCGGGTCCATGCCCACGGCCGCCGGGGCGGAGGCCACGACGCTCGGCCGGCTGGCGGTGCTCTATGGGGCCAAGGGTGGTGTGGGAACGACCACCATCGCCATCAACACCGCCATCGCCATGGGTCGTGAGCTGCGGCGCCGCACGGCGTTGATCGACGCGAACCTGCAGTTCGGCGACCTGCGTGTGTTCCTGGACCTGGGGCTCGACACAGCTTCGATCGTCAACGCCGTCAGCGAGCCCGACCTCGATGCCGACCTGCTGCGCAAGCTGATCGTCCGCCACCATTCCGGCATCGACCTGCTGCTGGCCCCGCCATCGCCGGAGGCCGCCGACATCGTCATGGAACGGCAGCGGACCGATCCGACCACGGTCAGCACCCTGCTGAATCTGTTCCGGAAGATGTACGACTACACGTTCGTCGATATGGTCAAGACGATCGACGACTTCAACCTGCAGCTGTTCGACGAGGCCGACGTCATCTTCGTCATCATGACCGCCGACCTGTCGTGCCTGAAGAACGTCCGATCGGTGCTCGAGACGATGGACCATCTCGGCTACGAGAAGGGGAAGGTCCAGCTGGTCCTGAACCGATCGAACGCCTACACCGGCATTAACGTCAACAACGCCGAATCGGCCCTCAACCGCAAGGTCGACTACCAGATCATCAACGAGTACCGCGGCGCCATCAGCGCGCTGAACTCGGGCGAGCCGTTCATGTCGTCACGGCCGGATGGACCGTTGGGCCGTTCGGTCGCCGATTTCGCCCACAAGGTCGACGAGCAGCTCGCCGCCGAGGTCCTCGCCGCCCGCGCCTGACCCTTCACACGGGCTGCCGATAACCGCGCGCTAACGGTCCGATAAGCGGTCCTCCCTAGCCTCGGCTGCGCCGGTCGCCGCTGGAGTTTGGGAGGCGAGCAGGCGGGCGGCCGGCACTTCCCGCAGCCACGCCTCCCCACGGAGGGCCGCATGCTGGCCCAGACGCTCAGTGCCTCGCTGCTCGGCGTGGAGGGACTGCTGGTACGGGTCGAGGTCGACGTGGCCTTCGGCCTGCCATCACTCACCATCGTGGGGCTGGCCGGCAGCCGGGTGCAGGAGGCGCGTGAGCGCGTCCGTTCGGCACTGCGCAACTCCGGCTTCGAGCTGCCATCGCGCCGGATCACCGTCAACCTGGCGCCGGCCGACGTGCCCAAGGACGGGACCGCGTACGACGTGGCCATCGCGGTCGGCATCCTGGCTGCCTCCGGTCAGCTGCCCGACCTGAGCCGGCTGGAGTCGACCGCCCTGCTGGGCGAGCTGGCACTGGACGGCAGCACGCGACCGGTGAACGGTGTGCT
>DATBRW010000097.1:0-3555 GCA_036560125.1 Candidatus Limnocylindria bacterium | reverse complement strand
GAAGCGGCGGGCGACCGCGGTCCGATCCTGTTCGACGGTGGCATCCGGCGCGGGACCGATGTGCTGATGGCCCTGGCGCTGGGAGCCACGGCGGTCGGCATTGGCCGTCCGATCCTGTGGGGCCTGGCGGTGGACGGCGAGGCCGGTGTCGGCCGCGTGCTGGATATCCTCACCGCCGAGCTGGAGCATGTCCTGGCGCTGACCGGCGTGCCGCGGGTTGTCGACCTTTCCCCCGAGCTGGTGATCTAGTCCTGCATCGGGACGCGCACGCCGCGCTCGCGCGCGACCTCGAGCGCCCGCTCGTAGCCTGCATCGGCGTGGCGAATGACCCCCATCCCCGGATCGGTGGTCAGCACCCGCTCCAGGCGGGCGGCGGCTTCCGGCGTGCCATCGGCCACGATCACCATCCCGGCATGCAGCGAGTAGCCGATCCCGACGCCGCCGCCGTGATGGAAGCTCACCCAGGTGGCGCCGGCGGCCGTGTTAAGAAGGGCATTGAGGATCGGCCAGTCGGCGATCGCATCGGATCCGTCGCGCATGCCCTCCGTCTCGCGGTACGGACTGGCGACTGAGCCCGCGTCCAGGTGGTCGCGCCCGATCACGATCGGGGCGGATACCTCGCCTGACGCCACCATCTCGTTGATCCGCAGCCCGGCCCGCGCCCGCTCCCCGTAGCCCAGCCAGCAGATCCGGGCCGGCAGGCCCTGGAATGGCACCTTCTCCTCGGCCAGGCGCAGCCATCGGTGCAGGCTGGCGTCCTCCGGGAAGAGCTCGGCCAGGGCCGCATCGGTCTTCAGGATGTCCTCGGGGTCGCCTGACAGGGCGGCCCAGCGGAAGGGGCCCTTGCCCTCGCAGAAGAGGGGTCGAATGAAAGCCGGCACGAAGCCGGGGAAGTCGAATGCGTTCTCCACCCCTGCTTCCCTGGCATGTGCCCGGATGTTGTTGCCATAGTCGAAGACGACCGAGCCCGATGCCTGGAAGGCCAGCATCGCCCGCACGTGCTCGGCCATTGAGGCCATGGATTGCTCGGTGTATGTCGCGGGGTCGCGCTCGCGCAGCTCACGCGCATCCTCCAGGCCGATGCCTCCCGGCACGTACCCGCCCAGCGGGTCGTGAGCGGAGGTCTGGTCCGTGACGAGATCGGGGTGCCAGTTGCGTCGCACCAGCTCCGGCTCGACGTCTGCGGCATTGGCGATCAGGGCGATGGACCGCGCCTCGCCGGCTGCCCGCCAGGCGTCGACCTTGCGGATAGCGTCGTCCAGGTCGTTCGTCATCTCGTCCACGTAGCCGGCCGCGTGGCGCCGCTCGGCGCGAGCAGGGTCGACCTCGATGGCCAGGCAGGCGCCCTCGTTCATGGTGATGGCCAGTGGCTGGGCGCCACCCATCCCACCAAGGCCAGCGGTCAGGGTGGCGGTGCCCTTGAGGGAACCCTTGAAATGCTGGCGCGCGGCCTCGGCGAAGGTCTCGTAGGTGCCCTGGATGATTCCCTGGGTCGCGATGTAGATCCAGGAACCGGCCGTCATCTGGCCGTACATCGTCAGGCCGGCACGCTCGAGCTCGCGGAACTGCTCCCAGGTTGCCCAGTGGGGGACGAGGTTGGCGTTGGCGATCAGGACCCGCGGCGAATCCTTGGTGGTGCGGAAGACGCCGACGGGCTTGCCGCTTTGGACCAGGAGCGTCTCGTCATTCTCCAGGCGCTGGAGCTCGGCGACGATGGCGTCGAAGGCTTCCCAGCTGCGCGCCGCGCGCCCGGTTCCGCCGTAGACGATGAGGTGGTCCGGGTCCTCGGCAACCTCCGGATCGAGGTTGTTCATCAGCATCCGGAGCGCGGCTTCCTGCTGCCAGCCTTTGCAGGAGATCTCCGTCCCATGCGGGGCACGAACGGTACGCGGGCCGGACTTCGGAGCGGTCGCCGTCATGGACTGATCATACGATCAGGCGATCGTTTGCCCCGCGCGTGGACACGTTGAGAGCGGCCTCTGAGTCGCTAGTCGATCGAGGTCAGCAGGAATGCCAGCGCGAAGCCCGCCACGGTCACCAGGCCCGTCTCGTTGCCACCACCCTCGAACGCCTCCGGGATCATGGTGTCCACCAGCATCGTCAGGATCGCGCCGGCGGCGAACGACTGGATCAATGGGACCCAGAACGGTCCCACCCCGCCGAGCAGTGCGTAGCCGATCGCCGCCGCCAATCCGGAGGCCACCGCGACTCCGATCCAGAGCCGAAGGATCCAGCCCGCAGGGTGACCCTCGCGACGCAGATCGACCGTCGACGAGATCGCTTCCGGCAGGTTCGAGATGGCCACCGCCGCCAGGAAGGGGACGCTGATCACGGCGCCGCCCAGCAGGGTCGAGCCGAGCACGATCGACTCCGGGATGCCGTCGAGCAGCGCACCCAGCGCCAGGGCCAGCCCGTTGCTGCTGGCGGCGGGCTCCACCTTCGCCCCGCGACGAGACTCGTTCAGCATGCGGTTGCCGAAATAGAAGGTCAGCGCGCCGAGTGCCAGGCCGATGCCGACCAGCAGGCCGTTGCTCGCGTTGAAGGCCTCCTCCGTGAGGTCGAAGGCCAGGGCACTGATCAGGGCGCCGGCACCGAACGCCATGGTGAGCGCCACGATTCGGCGCGAGATCGGCACGTACAGGCCGATGAGCGCGCCGATCACCAGCGTCGATGCCGCGAGCAGCGCCCATAGGCCGGCGGCGACCACCTATTCGTCCTCGCCGAACGGGTTCGGCCGCTTCGGCTTTTCCGGGAGCTTGAACAGATCCTCTTCGGTGGGCCCCTTGGGCAATGGCAATGGCCAGTCGTCGCCGGCATCCTCGGGCGGCGTGTGGGCCAGCAGGTCGCCCCAGCCAACTTCGGCGCCCTCGCCCGACAGCTCGCGACGCATCAGCGGGAATCGATCCTCGCCGGCCACCCGGGCGAAGCCTGCCCGCTCATAGACCGATGCCGGCCCCGGCGACGGCAGCCACGCATCCGCGACCGCTTCGGGGTAGGCCTCGACGGCAATGATGCCGCGCCGATCCAGGTCCCGGCAGACGGCTGTGAGCAGCGCCTCGGCGGCCTCCTCGCGATCCGGTTGGGTTTCGACGACCTGCAGGCAGGTCACCACCCACGGCGCCGGCGAGTCGGGGAGATCGGTGTATCGGTCGCGTATCACCTGGGCGCGCGGATATGCCGAAATCGGACCGAACTGGCACCAGCCGACAGCCAGGCGGTCACCATCCTCGCCGCTCTGCCAGGCCAGCATTCCGTAGGCGCCGGCCAGCCGCTCGCCGGCCATCAGGCGCGACAGCTTCAAGCTGCGCGCGGCTTCCGACGCTTCCGTTTCGCGATGGCCGTCCAGGCGCTCCCAGTAGTCGCAGGTCTGGCAACGAGCGCCGGGCGCAGCCGGCGCCGGGATGTCCCCAAACCTATCCGGGTCGATCAGCGTGAAGAGCAGCTCAGTCATCGATTGCCAGCTCCCCAACGCGCAGCAGCTCGCGGACCTCGGCGATGTCATCGGCCGGCGGGCGGTCCTCGTCAAGGTGCGGCACCAGCGCACGGAGGCGCGCG
>DATBRW010000096.1:0-1520 GCA_036560125.1 Candidatus Limnocylindria bacterium | reverse complement strand
GCTCGACGTCGTCGGCCGCGACCCCGTCCTGGTCGGCCGGCTGCGAACCATCCCGGGGCGCCAGCGGGGACTGGCGCTGTTTCTGAGCTCCGACAACCTGCGCAAGGGCGCCGCCCTGAACGCGATCCAGATCGCCGCCTGTGCGGATCCTGATCGCTTCGGCCGCCTGGCTCCACCACCGCGCTGATCGGCTGCCCGGCCATCGGCTTCACTCCTTGGGAGGAATATCCACCGTGTCCACACCAACCTTCGCGACCCTCGCCCGGGACTTCCTGGCCGAGCAGTACGACGAGCACCCGGTCCGCTCCAGCGGCATGGGGCTCACCCAGTACGACGACCTGCTCGACGACCTGAGCGGTGACGCCTACGAGCGACGCGCGGCATCGGCCACGAGTTGGCGGGAGCGGTTCGCCGCCTTCCCGGACGAGGCGCTGACCGCCGACGAGGCGATCGACCGCGACCTGATCGTCGGCACGCTGACCGAGCAATCGGTCTATGACGAGTGGCGCGTCTGGGAACGCCAGCCGGATACCTACCTCAACCCCGGCATGCGTGGCGTGTTCGTCCTGTTCCTGCACCAGCTGCGACCGGAGTCCGAGCTGGTCGCCAGCGCGGCCGCGCGGCTGCGCCAGGTGCCGGCCAACCTCGAAGCCGGCAGAGCCAACCTGCGGCCGGAGCTGGTGCCGGAGATCCTCCTGGATCGGGCCATCAACCAGGCTCGGGCCGGCGCCAACTACACGAGGGTCCTGCTGCCGGAGCAGGTGGCGGAGGAGAACCAGGCGATCCTGGCCGAGGCAGGCGCCGAGGCCGCCGACGCATTCGAAGCCTATGCCGACTTCCTGGAGTCTTTGCGCCCGCAGGCGCACGGCGATTGGGCGTTCGGCGAGGATCGCTACAACACCGTCCTGCGCGACGCCGAGATGCTCTCCTTCGATGCCCGCGCGCTGCGCGAGCGCGGCCGCCAGCAGATCGAGGAGCTGACCGGCCTGCTGCGCGCCGGCGCCAAGGAGATCTCCGGCTCGGAGGATTGGCACGCCCTGCTGCTGGAGCTGAACAAGGACCGGCCGGACACGCCGGAGGCCATGCGTCGCGGCTACGAGGACTGGACCGAGCGAGCGCGCCAGTTCCTGCATGACAAGGGACTGGTCAGCTTCCCGGCTGGCGAGGAGTGCGCGGTCGTACCATCGCCGCCATTCCAGCGCCCGGTGCTGGCCGTGGCGTCGTACGTCGCGCCGCCCAGCTTCGCCGAGACGATGCGCGGCCACTTCTTCGTGCCCTACCCGCCGGACAGCGCCAACGCGGAAGAGATCGCCAAGCGGCTGGAGTCGAACGCCTACCCGGCCATCCCCACCACCGCCGTGCACGAGGCGTATCCCGGCCATCACTGGCACCTTGTCATGGCCAAGGGCAACCCGTCGCACGTGCGGCAGCTGTTCGGCACGAGCTACTTCGCCGAGGGCTGGGCCCTCTACGCGGAGCGGATGATGGAGGAGAACGGCTTCTACGATGACCTGAAGCAC
>DATBRW010000095.1:0-8337 GCA_036560125.1 Candidatus Limnocylindria bacterium | reverse complement strand
CATGGAGCTCTGCGCGTGCAGGCCGGCGTCGGCCGAGGTTCTGGCGGGCGCGCACTCGACCTGGGGACGGCGGCTGCTTTCGTCGGGGCGTGAGCGACGAACGTGGCTGATCGAGCTGGCAGCCGCATCTGACTAGAATCGGGGCATGGACCGCGAGGAGTGCCGTGACTGTGGGCGTGACGTGGCGTTGGGCACGCCGCTGTTCGCTCACCGGGTCAGGCTGATCAGCGAATCCGATCCGGACGTGGCCTTCGTCTGCATCGACTGCCGGCTCACGTCGCCGCTCCTCGACGAGGAGGGCAACCCGCTGACCGAGGACCAGCTCTCGGGCATGAAGTACGTCATCGGCCGCGGCGGGCACGCCTGACCTTTTGGGCGCCGCGCGAGGCCGCTGCTAGGCTGAATCGGTGAGCCGGCGAACCTGGACCCTGGTGGCGGTCGTGCTCGGGTCGGGGATCGTGTTCCTGGACTCGACCATCGTCAACGTGGCTCTGCGTGCCATTGGCGAGGACCTGCCGACGTCGGTGGTCGGGGTCCTGGAGGGCCAGTCGTACGTCGTCAACGGCTACCTGCTGTCCCTATCGGCGCTGCTCATCCTGGCCGGTGCGCTGGCCGATCGGTACGGGCGCCGGCGGTTCTTCATCATCGGCCTGGCAGGCTTCGGGGCAGCCTCCCTGGCCTGCGGCCTGGCGCCGACCATGGAGGTCCTGATCCTGGCCCGCCTCGTCCAGGGCGGCTTTGGCGCGTTCCTGGTGCCGACCTCGCTGGCCCTGATCAACGCCACCTTCGAGGGTGAGGAGCGCGGACGAGCGTTCGGCATCTGGGCGGCGGCGACCAGTGCCATGACCGTCGGTGGGCCGGTCGTCGGCGGCATCCTGATCGATACCTTCGGCTGGCAGTCGGCCTTCCTGGTGAACGTGCCGCTGGTCATCGCGGGTGTGGTGGTCGCCCGCACGCAGCTGGACGAGAGCCGCAATCCGGACGCGCCCGAGCACTTCGACTGGCTGGGAGCTGCCGCGATCGCCCTGGCTGTCGGCGGATTGGCCTACGGCGCGACCCGCGGGCAGGAGCAGCAATGGACCGATCCGGTGGCGTGGGCGGCGCTGGTGATCGGCTTCCTGGCGGCCATCAGCCTGGTGCCGCTGATGATGCTGCGGCGCGATCCCCTGGTGCCGCCCAGCCTGTTCCGGTCGCGCAACTTCAGCGTGACCAACCTTTCGACCCTGCTGATCTACGGCGCCCTGTACGTCTTTTCCTACTACCTCGCCCTCTTCCTGCAAGGCACGCTGGGCTATACCGCCCTGGGTTCCGGGCTGTCCGGCCTACCGGTCGGGCTGGCCTTGGCATTCCTGTCGACAAGCTTCGGCCACCTCGCCGGGCGGTTTGGGCCGCGCCGCTTCATGGCCATCGGGCCGGCGCTGATGGCGCTGGGGCTGCTCTGGTTCTGGCGCATCCCGGCCGACAGCCAGACCTGGCAGGCGGCGATCGGCAAGCCGTCCACGTTGGTGCCGCCGGTGTCCTACCTGACCGATGTGCTGCCCGCCAACCTGCTGTTCGCCTTCGGCATCGCGATGCTGGTGGCCCCGCTGACCACAGCGCTGATGACGTCGGTCCCGGTCGGCAATTCGGGGTTGGCATCGGCCATCAACAACGCCCTCAGCCGCATCGGTCCCATCCTGGCCGGGGCGGTGATCTTCATCGGCGTGACGGCCAGCTTCTACGGTGGGATGGCGCAGCAGGTCCCGTCGCTGGATGTCGACTCCCCTGAGTTCCGGGCCGACGTCCCGCCGCTCAAGGAACCGGCGGCTGACCTGCCCGAGGAGGTGACGTCGGCCGCCCGCCAATCCTCCACCGATGCGTTCCACCTGGCGATGCTGATCGCGGCGCTGCTGTGCGCTTCAGGCGCAGCCGTGAACTGGGTCGGCATCGTGGATCCGAAGCAACCCGCCGCCTCGATCGCGACCCAGGCCGCGCCCAGCGGTGGCTAGCCAATGACAGCCACCATGCCGCGCGCCACGGTCGGCGACGCAGGACTGTTCGGGCCAGGCAGCCTGGCCTGGCGCGTCGATGGCGAGGTGCTGGTGCTGGCGGGTGGCACCTGCGCCCTGCTCATGCAGCTGGCCCACCCGGCGGTGGCGGCCGGCGTCGACCAGCACTCCGACTTCCGGCTCGATCCGTTCGCCCGCCTGCGCCGCACCCTGGCGTCCAGTTACGCGGTGGCGTTCGGCACCGCCTCGGAGGCCGAGGCCGCCATCCGGCGGGTGAACGCGATCCACGCCAGCGTGCGCGGCACCATCGCGGAGTCTGGCGCCGCCTATCACGCGACCGATCCCGCGTTGCTGCTGTGGGTCCACGCTACCCTCATCGACACCGCCCTGCGGGTATACGACCGCTATGTGACGCCGCTCACGGCGGAGGAGCAGCAGGCGTACCACGCCGAGGCGCGCCAGATCGCGATGGCCATGGGCATCCCCGAATCGAGCGTGCCAATCACGCTCGCGGAGATGCGCGGGGAGATGGCGCGGATGATGGCCGACGGCACGGTGCGCGTTGATGCCACCGCCCGCGCGCTGGCGCCCCACGTTCGCTACCCGAAGCGATTCCCCCCGCGCGCGGTGTGGGACATGGCGCACCTCATCTCCGACTCGGTGCTGCCGCGGCCGATCCGGCGCGGGTATGGCATTCCCTGGTCGCCGGCGCGCGAGGTCGGGATGCAGCGCCTGGCCGCCGTCTCGCGCCGCGTGGTCCCGGTGCTGCCGCCCATCCTCCGCCGCGCGCCACAGGCGAGGCGAGCCGAAAGGAGGGTCGCCGGCCGAGCCTCTCGGTGACGCCACCCCGCGCCGTCGGTATCATGCCGGCGGAGCGCCTGACCACCGGGTCACCTGCGCCGCGCCCCAGACCATGGTGCCGGCTCGCCGGTCGCCGGAGGACTCGTTGACCCGATTCGCCAAGCTGGCCATCGCCGCGGCGGCCGCGACCTTCGTCCTGATCACGGTGGGCGGCCTCGTGCGCGCCACCGACTCGGGGCTCGGCTGCCCGGACTGGCCACTCTGCTTCGGCGACTGGGTGCCACCGGCTGAGCTGCACGCCTGGATCGAGCATTCACATCGGCTGGTGGCCGCCGTCCTGGTTGGCCCTATGGTGGGCGCGGTGGCGTTGATCACGGTCTTCACGGCTCGCCGTCGGGATCGAGCGCTGCTCATCGCGGCGGTGGCCGCCGGCGTGCTGGTCATCGTCCAGGCGCTGCTTGGCGGCCAGGTGGTGATCCAGCAGCTCCGTCGCGAGCTGGTCACCGCCCACTTGGGCATGGCGCTCACCGTGCTCGCGCTCACCATCCTGATCGCCGACCGCGCGGTGCATGGGCCGATGCCGGGGCGGCGCAGCGCCCTGCCGGTCGGGCTCATCGGGCTGACCACTGCGGCCGTCTTCGCCCAGATGCTGCTTGGCTCGTGGGTGACCGGCCATGACGCGGGCCTCGCCTATCCCGATTTCCCGCTGATGAACGGCGGCTTGCTGCCGGCGATCGATGCTCCGACGCAGGCCATCCAGGTCGCACATCGGGCGCTGGCGATGGTCGTGGCCGGACTGGTGGTGTGGACCGCCGTGGTCGTCTGGCGCCGGACGCAGAGCCGGTTGCCCCGGACGCTGGCGGCCGTCGCCGTAGGTCTGGTGATCGTGCAGGTCGCGCTGGGCGCCGCGAATGTCTGGTCGCGGCTGTCGGCGGCCTTCGTGGTGCCGCACCTGGCGGTGGGCGCCGCGTTGTTCGCCACCTGCTTCTGGCTGGTGCTGGCGGCCATGCGCGAGCCGGCCGTGACGCGCAACTCCGCGCGCGGGGCACTCACAGCCAATGTGACCGCCACGCCCTCCCGCGGCGACACCCTGCGCGCGTACGTCGCGCTGACCAAGCCGCGCATCATCGAGCTGCTGCTGGTGACGACCATCCCGACCATGGTCCTCGCGCAGCGCGGCGTCCCATCGCTGTGGCTGATGGCGGCCGTGATCATCGGCGGGGCGCTGGCAGCCGGTGGGGCGAATGCCATCAACCAGTACGTCGACCGCGACATCGACGACCTGATGCGCCGCACGCGCCATCGCCCGCTGCCGAGCCACGCGGTGGAGCCGCGCAGCGCGCTCGTCTTCGGCGTCGCGCTCAGCGTCATCTCGTTCGCGTGGCTGGTGCTGACGGTCAACCTGCTGTCCGCGGCGCTGGCGGCCAGCGCCATCGGCTTCTATGTCTTCGTGTACACGCTCTGGCTGAAGCGCAGCACGCCGCAGAACATCGTCATCGGCGGCGCGGCCGGCTGCGTCCCGGTATTGGTCGCCTGGGCGGCCGTGACCGGCACGGTGGGGGTGCCCGCGCTGGTGCTGTTCGCCATCGTCTTCTACTGGACGCCGCCGCACTTCTGGGCGCTGGCCCTGCGCTTCAAAGGCGACTACGCGGCAGCCAACGTGCCGATGATGCCGGTCGTCCGTGGCGACGCGGAGACTGCCCGCCAGATCGTGATCTACACGCTGCTGCTGTTCGCGGTCAGCCTGCTGCTCTTCCCGGCTGCCGGCATGGGCCTGATCTACCTGGTGGCGGCCGTTGCGCTGGGCGCGGCCTTCGTGTGGTACGCGCTGCGTGTGCTGCGCGATGCGAGCGACGGAAAGGCGGCGATTGGGCTGTTCCGCTATTCGATCAGCTACCTGACGTTGTTGTTCGCCGCGGTCGCGGTGGACAGCCTGATCCGCCTCAGCCCGTAGGGGCGCGCTCGCGGGCCGCGGCCTCGGCGTCGAGCCGCGCATCCAGGCGGGCGGTGCGCCGGTCCTCGTGACGCACCCAGGCGGCCACCACGCACGCCATGGCGGTCAGGAACACGAGGTCACCGAAGACCCACATGATGATCCCGCCCAGATTCTGGTCGGCGATCGCGCTGGGGCCCCACGGCCGAAGCGTGGTCAGGTAGTGCGGGAACAGCACCGCCGGGGCGCTCATCAGCGCCACGCCCAGGAACGAGTTCTGCGGCATGGCCAGGAAGAGATAGAAGAGGCGGACCGGGTAGGGGAGGCGCCATCGGCCCGGATCGGCTCCGACAACGGGCCACCAGAACAGCAGCGCCGCGATCAGGAAGGTCGCGTGCTGGAAGTAGTGGAGCGGCTCGTTCTCCAGGGCCTGGTCGTAGAGCGTGCTGAAGTGCCAGCCCCAGTTCACCGCGGCGAAGGCAAGCCACGTCAGCAGCGGGAACGTCAGCACCGCCACGGCGCGACTGTGCAGCACGGTCAACAATCCACGTCGCACGCCCGCAGAGGCGACGCGCAGCGTCAGGGTCATCGGCGCGCCCAGCAGGATCAGCGGAGCGGCCACCAGCTCCAGCAGCATGTGCTGCACCATGTGCACGCTGAAGAGCTGCCCTTCGTAGGCCTCGATCGGCGAGCACAGCGCCACCACGATCGCCGCCATGCCACCCAGGAAGGCGGCGGTTCGCCACCGCGGTGGAGGGTTGGACCGATGGCGCCGCGTGACCTGGCGCACCGCCCACAGGTAGGCGACCGTGGCCACGGCCACCCCCGCCAGCGGCAGCGGGTCGAAGCGCCATGCCAGCAGTACCCCAGGTAGAACCGGGGCCGGCATGGTCTCGCCATGGGCGAACGCCGGCGCGGCAAGACCGAGCGCGCCCGCGATTGCCAGGAGCATGGCCCGCAACGGAACCCGGTGAGCTCTCATCGCCCGCCATTGTGTCGCCGCGTGCGCACCGGCGTCAGCGACGGAACCGATCGGTCCGGCGCAGCGTCCAAGGCGCCATGAGACGAATCGCGCTGTCGCCCCTGCGTTCCACGCTGCTCGTCGGCGGCCTGGCCTCGGCCCTGATGCTGTCCGCCTGCTCCCTCGGCTCCGGCGGGACCGGGCCATCGGCCGATCAGTCGATCCCGCATCCCTCGGGCGATGCGCCGGTTCTGCGGGTCGGTTGGGAGGGCGGGTTCGTCATGCCCAACACCCACCTGGTCAGCCTGCCGAACTTCCTGATGACCGGCGACGGCCGGGTGATCGTGCCGGGCGCGCAGATTGACATCTACCCCGGACCGGTGCTGCCGGCCGTGATGGTCCGCCAACTCAGCGAGGATGGCGTGCAGGCGGTCCTGCGCGAGGTGCTCGACAGCCACCAGTTCGAGTTCAGCACCGAGTGGACCGGGGCGAGTGCCTCAGTGGCCGATGCGGCCGATACCGTCTTCGCCCTCCATGCCGCCGGGCGCGAGGTGGTCGTCCGGGTCTACGCGTTGGGCACGCTGGACGCGGATGCGCTGCCCCCCGGCGTGACCAACTCCGAGCGCGCGGCCCACCGGGCCTTGGCCGCGCTCGAGCAGCGGCTCGCCACCCTGGACAGCTGGCTGCCGGCCGGCGCCTGGCTCGACGACGAGTGGCAGCCGTACCAGCCGGAGGCGCTGCGCCTGCTGGTCCGCAATGCGGACAACGACGAGCCGGACGCCAGCGGCATTCAGGGCACCGAGGTGCGCTGGCCCATCGCCGGAGATCCAGCGGCATTCGGCCAGGCGACCAGCCTGGACGGCTATCGCTGCGGCATCGTGGCCGGCGCAGACGCCCAGGCCTGGTGGGACGCGCTGCGGGAGGCCAACCAGCTGACTCGCTGGGTGGGCGGCGGGCATCGCTACGAGGTGACGCCGCGTCCGCTGCTGCCGGGCGAAGCGCAGGAGTGCCCCGCCGGCTGATCCTGAAAGTGCCTCGCGCGCGGGGGCGCGCGGCTGCACCCGATCGGTACAATACGGCTCGTGCCGCACCAGCCACGCTGGACGCGCGGCCCCGCAACGAACGAGACGGCACCGACCTGAGGCCTGTGCCGCACCGCGACGCTGAGGAGCCTCGAGACGAGCTGATGCCCACCCTGGCGGCCCGATTCCGGCTGCAGACGGCGCTTCGCGTCGTCGTTCCGCTGCTGGTGCTCGCCATCGCGGCGGGCTGCGGCATGATCCCGCCCGAGCCCAAGACGGAGGCCGCCAAATCGGTCTTCACCCTCTACAACATCGTGCTGGGCATGGGCGTGGTCGTCTTCCTGGGGGTCGAGGGCTTCATCGTCTACTCGATGTTCCGCTACCGCCGCCGTGACGACCGGCTGCCGCCCCAGACCCACGGCAACACGCTGGTCGAGATCATCTGGACCGCCATCCCGACCGTGATCGTGCTGGTCCTGTTCGTGCTCTCGGTCATCACCCTGCAGAAGGTCGAGGCAACCTCGGATCCATCGTCCGGCGGCGTCAACATCGAGGTGGACGGCTTCCAGTGGCAGTGGCAGTTCCGCTACCTGGACGACGACAGCAATCCTGACAACGACTACAGCGTGGTCGGCAGCCCGGCCTCGCCACCGGTACTGGTGGTGCCGGTCGGGGAACCGGTTCGGCTGACGCTCATGTCCCGCGACGTGATCCATTCCTTCTTCGTGCCGCAGTTCCTCATCAAGCGCGACCTGATCCCCTTCCCCGAGGGCGTGACGCCGAACAAGCTGGAGTTCACGGTCAGCGAGGAAGGCACATACCACGGGCAGTGCGCCGAGTTCTGTGGCGACCTCCACGCTCAGATGACCTTCAGCGTGCAGGCCATGTCGCGCGACAAGTTCGACCAGTGGCTGGCAGACGCGAAGGCCGGCAACACGCCGCCGCCATCCGTTCAGCCCGGCGGCGATGTGGTTGATCTGGTGGCCGCCGATATTGCCTTCGACAAGCACGAGTTGCGGGTCGCGGCCGACACGCCGTGGACGCTTCACTACACCAACCAGGATTCATTTGCCCATGACTTCGTCATCGTTGATGCCGACAACCAAGAGGTCTTCCGCGTCCAGCCATTCAGCGGGCCGGACGCAACCGATGACTTCGCCGTGCCTCCATTGCCGGCCGGGGAGTACACCTTCTATTGCGAGATCCACCCCGTGCCCGAGATGACGGGCACTCTCATCGTCGAGTAGCGGAGCGGACACGAAGACCCATGGCGACCACCACCCTCACCCCGCAGGCCGAGACCTACCAGCGCTCCTGGGTGCTCGACTGGTTGACGACCGTCGACCACAAGAAGATCGGCATCCTCTACATCCTCAACTCGTTCTTCTTCTTCTTTGCGGCCGGCATCCTGGCGCTGGTCATCCGCTCCGAGCTGGCCGTGCCGGGCCTGCAGTTCCTGGATCCGGCCACCTACAACCAGGCCTTCACCATGCACGGGACGATCATGATCTTCCTGTTCGTGGTGCCGGTCCTGTCGGGCTTCGCGAACTACGTGGTGCCGCTGCAGCTGGGCGCGCCGGACATGGCCTTCCCGCGCATCAATGCCCTTTCCTTCTGGCTGCTGCCACTGGG
>DATBRW010000094.1:0-2614 GCA_036560125.1 Candidatus Limnocylindria bacterium | reverse complement strand
GGCCTTCGAGGACCGGATCGTCGACAACATGTGCATGCAGCTGGTCCAGAAGCCGGAGCTCTACGACGTGCTGGTGCTGCCCAACCTGTATGGGGACATCGTCAGCGACCTGGCGGCTGGGCTGGTTGGCGGGCTTGGCGTGGCGCCGGGAGCCAACATTGGCGACCGCGCGGCAGTCTTCGAGCCGGTCCACGGATCGGCCCCCAAGTACGCCGGCCAGAACAAGGCCAACCCGACCGCGCTGATCCTGTCCAGCGCCCTGATGCTCCGGCACCTTGGCGAGACGCAGGCCGCCGACCGCGTTGAGTCAGCCGTGCGCGACGTCATTGCCGAGGGGGCCACCGTCACGTACGACCTGGGCGGCAGCACCGGCACGCGCGAGTTCGGGGAGATCGTGGCGCAGCGGGTGGCCGCCGGGTGAGACGCCCCACCCACCATCACCACCGCCTGTGGCTAGAATCAGGCAGAGGCCGAGCCGCCGTCCGCGGCAGCCGCAGATCGGCCACCCGTCGTCCTGAGCTCGACACAGGAGGTGCCGTTCCAGCATGACCGCCACCCCCGGCCGGCTTGTCAACCCGCGTGGCACCACGCGCCAGGGGCTGGCACGTACCAGCCGGCGCGACCCGTGGTGGATCGTGCCCGGCGTCATCGCGGTCGGCTTTGGGACGTTCATCGCCTACTCCCTCTTCTCGGCGCTGGTCTGGTATCCGTTGTTCCACGTCGAGTACGAGATTGACGGCTATCTATCGCCCTTCTTCTCGCCACTCATCTTCGAGAACGTGCTGCCGATCTGGATCTCGCCCGCGATCTTCATCCTCTGGATCCCGCTCGGCTTCCGGACGACCTGCTACTACTATCGAAAGGCGTACTACCGCTCCTATTTCGCCGATCCACCGGCCTGCGCGGTCGGTGAGCCGACCATCCACCGTGGCTACGCCATGGAGCGCGCCTTCCCCTTCATCCTGCAGAACATCCATCGCTGGTTCCTGTACCTGGCCTTCGTCCCGCTCTTCTTCCTGTGGTACGACGCCTTCGCATCGTTCGTGAACACCGGGCAGGTTCGGATCGGGCTGGGCAGCTTCCTGCTGCTGGCCAACGCCGCCCTGCTGAGCGGCTACTCGCTGTCCTGCCATTCGCTCCGCCACCTGGCCGGTGGACGCCTCGATTGCTTCTCGTGTGGCGTGGCGAACCGCGTCCGCTATCGGGCCTGGCAGCGCCTGACCGGCCTGAATGAGCGCCACATGCTGTGGGCCTGGGTCAGCCTGGTGTCGGTTGCCATGGCCGACCTGTACGTGCGGGCCATCGCGGCCGGCTGGATCGTGGACCCGGCGATCTACCTGTGAGCCCGGCGGCCAGCCACGAGGAGTACTCCCACGACGTTCTGGTGATCGGAGCCGGGGGCGCCGGGCTGCGCGCGGCGATCGAGGCGGCCGAGGCCGGCGCATCGGTTGGGCTGATCTGCAAGTCCCTGCTGGGCAAGGCGCACACCGTCATGGCCGAGGGCGGCGTGGCCGCGGCGCTGGCCAACGTGGCGGAGAACGACACCTGGCAGACGCACTTCCGCGACACCATGGTCGGCGGCAAGATGCTGAACCACTGGCGCATGGCCCAGCTCCATGCCCAGGAGGCGCCGGAGCGCGTCCGCGAGCTGGAATATTGGGGGGCCGTCTTCGATCGGACCCGCGACGGCCGCATCCTCCAGCGCCCCTTCGGCGGCCACTCGCATCCGCGCCTCGCGCACGTCGGCGATCGCACCGGGCTGGAGATGATCCGCACCCTGCAGGACCGGACGGTGCAGTCCGGCGTCACCGTCTACATGGAATGCACCACCACCCACCTCATGGTCGACGACGGCCGGGTCACCGGCGCCTTCGGCTACTGGCGCCAGAACGGAGACCCCGTAGCCTTCGCCGCCAAGGCCGTGGTGCTGGCCACCGGCGGCATCGGGCGCATCTGGCAGATCACCTCCAACTCGTGGGAGTACTCGGGCGACGGGCACGCCTTGGCCTACCGGGCCGGCGCCGAGCTGATCGACATGGAGTTCGTGCAGTTCCATCCGACCGGGATGGTCTGGCCGCCGGGCGTGCGTGGCCTGCTGGTGACCGAGGCGGTGCGCGGCGAGGGGGGCATCCTGCGCAACAAGGAGGCAGAGCGCTTCATGTGGCGCTACCTGCCGGAGGACCGCCGGCACGAGTACGCCGAGACCGATGAAGAGGCCAGCCGCTGGGTGGAGGCGCTCAGCGAAGGGCGTACCACCGACGCGCGCATGCCGCCCGAGCTGTCGACCCGCGACAACGTGGCGCGCGCCATCTACACCGAGGTTCGCGAGGGCCGCGGCTCGGGGCACGGCGGCGTGTTCCTGGACATCAGCTACCTGGCCCCCGATCACGTGCGGCGCAAGCTGCCGTCCATGTACGAGCAGTTCAAGGAGCTGGCCGACGTCGACATCACCACCGGACCCATGGAGGTCGGCCCCACCTGCCACTACGTGATGGGCGGCGTGCGGGTCGATCCGGAGACGGCGGCCAGCAGCGTGCCGGGTCTCTACGCGGCGGGGGAGGTGGCCGGCGGCATGCACGGCGCCAATCGGCTGGGTGGCAACTCGCTCTCCGAC
>DATBRW010000093.1:0-19538 GCA_036560125.1 Candidatus Limnocylindria bacterium | reverse complement strand
CCGAGAAGAGCTCCGTGCCTGAGGGACTGCGTCGCTACCTGCAGCCGCGGGAGGGCTGGCTCAGCGCCGCCCTGCTGATGGTCATGCTGCTCAGCCTGAGCTGGAGCGTCCAGCGGGCCGAGTGGCTCGAGCAGACCGAGTTCCTGGTGCCGATCGCCTTCTTCGCGCTCCTGCTGGGGGCGGTCCTGGCCCTGAGCCCGCTGAGCGTCACGCTGACGCTGCCGATCAGCGCGGTCGTGGGCGCCGGCATCGTTCTGTGGACGATCGGCGGCGAGTACTTCGCGGAGCTCTCGCAGGGTGACCGGTTCACGAGCCTGGGAGCCGACGCCCTGGCCTGGGTCCGGATCCTGGCCGACCGCGGCTATGCGCCGCAGCTCAGCCCATACGCCGTCGGGCTGGGCGTGCTGATGTGGGTCACCGCCTTCATTGCCGTCTACACCATGTACCGTCACCATCGGGTCCTGGACGCCATCCTGCTGGTCGGGGCGCTGCTGATCGCGAACATGTCGTCCACCCTGACGGACCTTTTCCCGTACCTCGTGCTGTTCATGCTGGCCGCCCTGCTGCTGTGGCTACGGGCCGCACTGATCGGTCGCGAGGAGGGCTGGCAGCGACGCCGCGTCAACGAGAACAGCGAGGTGCCGGCCGCCATCATGCGCAGCGGCCTGGTGTTCATCGCCGGCAGCCTGGTGATGGCCTCCGTCCTCACCACGGTCGCGGTGGCGGCGCCCCTGACCGCGGTGTGGAACAACCTTGACACGGTCTGGGGCGGCGTCCGCGACAACCTGGACGGCTTCTTCGGAGGGCTCAGCAACCCGGAGTCGCGCTTCACCGGCACGAACTTCGGGCCGAGCTTCCGGATCGCCGGCGAATGGACCAGCAGCGACAAGCCGGTGCTGACCGTCGCGGCCAAGCAGGCGCTCTACCTCCGCGCCGTGACATACGACATCTACAACGGCCACGGCTGGGATCAAACGCCTGGGCGCGAGCGCCACGTGGACAGCGAGGCCCCGACGTTCACCGATAGCACCTCCGAGGCGCCGACCATAGGGGGTGACGCCTTCGTGAACGAGACGATCGAGATCCAGGTCCAGTCGCCGACCGGGCGGTACCTCTATTCGTCAGGCTACCCGCTCAAGACATTCGTGCCCGTGCTGGTGGTCGAGCCCGGCGACCAGCCGTTCCTTGGCGCCATGAAGGCCACCACCCCGGTGGACCCCGGCCGCAGCTACTCGATGACCGTGCTGCTGAGCGAGGCAACGAGGACGGAGCTGCGCGCCGCGGGCACGGATTACCCGTCGGACGTGGCGCAGTTCTACCTCGGCACCGACGGCGTGACGACGCGGACGCGAGAGCTGGCGGAGCAGGTCGTCGACGCTGCCGAGGCATCGAACCCGTTCGACCAGGCCGATGCGCTGACCCGCTTCCTCCAGGGGGACAACTTCGAGTACCGAACCAGGGCGCCGCTCCCGACCGATCCAAACCAGGACCTCGTCGACTACTTCCTTTTCGATCCGCAGAACCGGCGAGTCGGCTTCTGCGAGCAGTACGCGTCGGCCATGGTGGTCATGGCCCGCACGCTCGGGATTCCGGCGCGCCTGGCGGTCGGCTACGCCCCCGGCGAGCGCGTGCAGGACCCGAACGCCCCGCCGGACGCGCCGCTGTCCGCGGTGTGGCAGGTGAAGCAGAAGAACGCCCATGCCTGGGCAGAGCTCTACTTCCCCGGCTATGGCTGGCAGGCCTTCGAGGCGACCAAGTCGATTCGCGCCATCACGCGGCGGATCGGCCAGCCCGACCAGCCCGGCGGGTCAGGTGGCGCGATCGCCTCACCACCGAACCTGCTCGAGCCCGGCGACGGCGAGGTCAGCTCGTTGGCATCCTCGCAGCCGCTGCCCGGCGCCTTCCGACCGGGCGAGGAGCCGCCGCAGGAGGGAGCCCAAGGCGGCAACCTGCTCGTCATCGTCGGCCTGATCGTGCTCGTGCTGGCCATCGCCGCCTGGCGCTGGCGCCGCTCGCGCCGGTTGCTGCGCTTCCTGGCGCCAGGCGATCGGCAATGGCGCAGGCTGGCCATGGCGGCGGACCGCGCCGGCGTTGCGCAGCGGCCGTCGGAGACGATCTACGAGTACGCCGGCTGGCTGGAGGAGCAGATCCCCAAGCAGCAGCCCGAGATCCGCACCATCGCCGACGGCAAGGTCTGGCAGAGCTATTCGGGCAAGGGAGTTACGAGCGACGTGATTGCCCGCATGGAGACGGCCTGGAAGAACCTGCAGTGGCCGCTGGTCTGGCTGGCCGTCCGTCGGCGCCTGCGCGGAGTCCTGCCCAACCGCTGACCTGGTCCCCGCGCGCCTCAGAGCGCCAGCGGCGCGCCTTCCGATTCGTCGTGCAGGGCGGCGTGCCCCAGCAGGTGGGCGGTGTCGTTCCACGCTTCGATCCGCCATGGCTCGCCCGCGGCCTGCCATGTCAGGCGTGATACCGATGCGTTGTCGACGTCCAGAGCCCACGCCTCGAGGGCCGGCAGCCCAAGCAGGTGGCCGGCCGCCAATCGCAGGATGCCGCCGTGCGACACCAGGCAGAGGGTCGCCTCACCGTCCGTCGTGAGCTCGTCGAGCGCCGCCACGATCCGATTCGTGGCCGCCTCCAGCGTCTCGCCCCCCGGTGGCGTGACCTGGCCGCCGCCGGCCCGCCAGGCGGCGTAGCGCTCCGCATCGTCGCGGGCGATCTCGGTGTGCGTCCGCCCCGACCAGTCGCCCTGGCCGATCTCCATCAGCCCGTCGTGCGTCTCGACCTCCGTCTCGCGACCCGTCCGGCGCCGGGCGTCGGCCAGCAGCGCGGCGGTGGCCGATGCTCGGGTAAGGGGCGAGGTGACGATCCGTATCGGGCCATGCTCCTCGGCGGCCAGGCGCGTACCGAGCAGCCGCGCCTGCTCGACACCGATCGGGTCGAGGGGCGGATCGAGATGCCCCTGGAAGCGGCCCTCGCGGTTCCAGGTGGTGACGCCGTGCCGCACCAGCAGCAGGCGATCGGTCACCGGGCGGCGGCGGAGCGCGATGCCTCGTAGGCGTCCCGGGTGGCCTGGCAGGCGGCGGTGACATCGGTCCGGAAGCCATGGTCGCCCATGGTCTCGCCCATGACCCGCACCGCCTCGACCATCTCGTCGATCTCGACCATGCCCATGTGCCCGAAGCGCATGATCTTGCCGGCCCACTTGCCCTGTCCGCCGGCCACCACCAGCCCGCGGCTGCGCATGTCGGCGTTGAACGGCGCCCAATCCAGGCCCTCCGGCAGCCAGGCGGCGGTGACGGTTGCGGACCGATCCTGAGGCTTCGCCACCAGTCGCAGCCCCAGTCCCTCCAGGCCGGCCTGCGAGCCGGCGGCGATCGCCTCGTGGCGGGCCCAGGTGCGCTCGCGACCCTCTTCCATGAGTCGGCGGACGCCGACTCGCAACCCATACAGCACGGCCACCGCCGGGGTCCACGGGGTCTGCCCCTTCTCCGCCCACTTGCGTGCCTCGGCGAAGCTCCAGTAGACGCGCGGCATGCTGGCCGAGGCTTCTGCCTCTTTGGCACGCGGGCCGATGGCGGCGATGGCGATGCCGGGCGACGCCATCCACGCCTTCTGGCTGGCGCTCACCACCAGGTCGACGCCCCAGGCGTCCATCTCGAAGCGCATGGCGCCCAGGCCGCTGATGCCATCGACGATGACCAGCGGGTCACCCGGCGCTGCATGGATGGCGGCCACCAGCTCGCGGAGCGGGTTGGCGACGCCGGTCGAGGTCTCGTTGTGCGTCAGCAGCACCGCGCGGTACGGCGGCGCGTCGGCCAGGCGGGCAGCCAGCGCGGCCGGATCGGCAGCCTCGCCCCACTCGACCTCGAAGCGGTCGACCTGCGCGCCGAAGGCCTGCGCGATGTCGGCGAATCGGTCGCCGAAGCCGCCGATGATGACGGCCAGCACCCGGTCGCCCGGGGAGAGGCTGTTGACGATGGCCGCCTCCATCGCCCCCGAGCCGGAGCCGGTCATGAGCACGATGTCGCCCTGGGTACCGATCAACGTGGCCAGCCCGCTGGTGATCTCCGCCTGCATCTCTGCGAACTCGCTGCCGCGGTGATCGATCATCGGTGCCGCCTGGGCCTGGCGCACCTCCCGGGGGATCGGCGTGGGGCCGGGGATACGCAGGTTCTGTTCCATGCGCCGCATCATAATCGGCCGATGGAGGCCCATCGATGCCGCGCAAGACGCCGGACCTGACCGCCCCGCTGTTCGACACCGAGCCGCCGGCCGATGCGCCCCTGGCGGCGCGGATGCGGCCTCGCAGCCTGGACGAGTTCGTCGGCCAGGTGGCGCTGATCGGCGAGGACGGCGCGCTGAGCCGGGTGGTGAAGCCCGGGTATCTGCCGTCCATGGTGCTGTGGGGCCCGCCGGGCTCCGGCAAGACCACCCTGGCGCGCCTGCTGGCGGAACGCTCGGAGGGCACCTGGCGCCAGCTGTCGGCGGTGACCAGCGGAGTCGCCGATGTGCGCGCGCTCGTGGCCGATGCGAAGGCGCTGCGTCAGCAGGGCGGGCGCACCGTCGCTTTCATCGACGAGCTGCATCGGTTCAACAAGGCCCAGCAGGACGCGCTGCTGCCGCATGTCGAGGACGGGACGATAACCCTGATCGGGGCCACCACCGAGAACCCGTACTACGAGCTGAACTCGCCCCTCCTGTCGCGGCTGCGCGTCTACCGGCTGGAGCCGCTGGCCGAGGAGGAGCTGCGGGTCATCGTCCAGCGGGCGCTGACGGAGGAGCGCGGGCTGGGTGGACGCATGTCCCTGACGGATGAGGCGCTGGCCTCGCTGCTCGACCTGTCCGGCGGGGATGCGCGACAGGCACTGAACATCCTCGAGGCAGTGGCCTCGGTTGCGCCAGACGCTGTCGACATCGGTCCGGAGGCCGTGGCCGAGGCTGCCCAGCAGCGGCTGCTGGCCTACGACCGGGTCGGTGACCAGCACTACGAGGCGGCCTCGGCCTTCATCAAGAGCATGCGGGGCAACGACCCCGATGCGGCCCTGTACTGGTGCGCCAGCATGGTCGCGGCGGGAGAGGACCCGACCTTCATCGCCCGGCGGATCGTGATCGCGGCCAGCGAGGACGTTGGCAATGCCGACCCGCGGGCGCTGCAGGTGGCGGTATCGGCCATGCAGGCGGTCGAGATGATCGGCCTGCCGGAGGCGCAGTACGCGCTGGCGCAGGCGGCCGCCTACGTGGCCTCGGCGCCGAAGTCGAATCGGGCAGGGGCCGCCTACTTCAGCGCGCTGGCCGACGTGGAGGAGAAGGGACGCCTGCCCGTGCCACTGCACCTGCGACCGTCCGCGCACCGGCGCCTCGCGCGCGAGCACGGCTACGGCAAGGGCTATCTCTATCCCCATGACTACGAGGATGCCGACGTCGACCAGCAGTACCTGCCCGATGCGCTGGCCGGCCACGTCTACTACGAGCCATCGGACCAGGGGCTGGAGCAGCAGATCGGCGAGCGGCTGGCGCGGCTGCGACGCCAGCGTCGCCATCACGGCACTGGCAAACCGTGAGCGCGCTTGGCTTCCTGTGGACCTCGTTCATCGGCTCGGTGGCCAGCGTCATCCGCCAGGAGCGGACGCGAGCGATTGGCCTGGCGCTGATTGGCCTGCTGGCGACGGGGACGATCTTCTACAGCCTCGTCGAGGGCTGGAGTCCTCTCGATTCCCTCTATTTCTCCGTTACCACCCTCGCCACCGTGGGATATGGCGATTTCGCCCCGACCACAGGCCTCGGCAAGATCTTCACCATCTTCTTTGTGCTCGCTGGGGTGGGGGTCGTGGTGGCGTTCGCCTCCGAGGTCGCGCGGCAGACCATCAATCGGACAACCGAGGGGGTGGAAGAGCGTATGGCGCGGCGGCGACAGAAGGAGCTGACGCCCGAAGAGGATGCGCCCGAGGAGGCGGGCCCGCGCTAAACCGCGTGGTCGGCGCTTGCCGTCTAAGGCCCGCTAGATCAGGCCGGTGACGTTGACCAGGATCGTCGCGACGGCCAGCAGCGCGGCCAGGATGATGGCCAGGACGGCGATGTTGCGCAGGTCGCGCTGGACGTAGTGGTACTCGGCCACCGCCCGCTCGTTCAGGCGAGACGAGCCAACCGCGACGCGCTGATCGGCGGCACGCGGCTTGGCGCGCGTCGTGCCGGTGGCCAGCGGTGGCAGGGCGGCCGCCCGAACCTCGGCATCCGCGATCTCGAACGCATCCGGCATGGCGCCGGAGGACGAGCCCGCATCGACGGCCGGCGCCGCTGCAGCGGGACCGGCCGGCGGACGGCGCTGCGCCGTACTGCGCTGCGCCTTGCGTCGGGCGTTCCGATTGGCCGCCTTGCCTCGTCGCGCCATGGTCCCTCGGTGGTCGGTGCTCGGGTCCTGCGGCGTCGCCGCGGGACGTGTCGACGCAGGGTTCAGCCCTGCGGGGCCGGTATGATACCAGCGATCCCGGGCCCCGCCGATGGCCCGCCCGGTGCCGCAAGGCCCATCGCAGCCTCGGAGCGCCCACCGATGGACGAGCTCAACCGCGTCCTGACCGACAACCTGGCCGCCGTGTTGATCGTGATGGCGGTGGCGATCGTCCTGCTGCTGGTGCTGGTGATCCTTCAGTCGATCCGCGTCGGCCGCGCCGTGGACGGGTATCGGCGGCTCGTCCGTGACGGCAGCGGGGGGTCGCTGGACGACGTGCTGCAGGCGCACGTCGCACGCGTCGAGGAGGTCCGCGGCCGGCTGGGCGAGATCAACGGAGTGCAGGCGACGCTGGAGCATCGGACCCAGACCAGCATCCAGCACATCGGCCTGATCCGTTTCAATCCGTTCGACGACACTGGCTCCGACCAGAGCTTCGCGCTGGCGATGCTCGACGACCGGCGAGACGGGGTGGTGATCTCAAGCCTGCACGGGCGCACGAACACGCGGCTCTTCGCCAAGCCGGTCGAAGGTGGCACCTCCAGCCACACGCTGTCGGACGAGGAGGCCCAGGCGATCCAGGTCGCCATGGACGGGACGAACGCCAATCCCGCCTGACGTGCCCGCCGATCCCGAGGGAGCCGATCCTGGGCCGATCGACCAGCGCCAGCGCCGGATCGCCGAACGACGCGTGACCCACGCGCTGCAGCGGATCCACCGACGGGAACCAATGGCCGCCGACATCCGGGTCGACACAGTCGTGGCGGCGGTGCGCGCGGCACCACGGCCCGCCGCCGGCCACCGCGGATCGACGCCGCTGGCGCTGGACGACGCCGCCGTGCGTCAGGTCATCGACGGCATGGTGGAAGCGGGCGCATTGGTCCGGAGCGGCCATCGCGTTCGGTTGCCGAATCATCGACCCGGCCTGGATCCCGTCATGCGCGAGCGCGCCGATAGGTTGCTCGACGGCCTGCGCGAGGCAGGCGCCGAGCCACCGCGGGTGGAGGCGCTGGCGGCGCGGCTGGGCATCACGCCGGCGGTCCTGGCCCAGCTGCGCCGGAGCGGGGAGCTGGTCGCCATCGGCTCAGGCGTGGACTATCCACGTGACCTGTGGGAGTCGATTGAGGCGCGTGTGGATCGCGTGGCGGAGCGCGGACCACTGACCGTCGCGCGACTCCGGGATGGGCTGCGCACGTCCCGCCGCCACGCCGAGGCGATCCTCGCCTTTCGTCGAGCCGAGCGGCGGCGCCTCAAGCCGGGGCGCCGAGCCGGCTGAGCGCCTCGTCCGCGGACGGCAGGTCATCGCCCGCCACCTGGCGCGCCTGTCGGAAGCAGGCTGCGGCCGCGGGACGGTCGCCGCGGTCCTCGTACCGCTCGCCCATGGACAGCAGCAGGTCGACGCAGCGGCCGCGCAGCAGCTCTCGCCGCTCCTCGACCTGCACCGAGTCGCCATAGAAGGGACAGTCGTCCAGGTAGTCGCCGCGGTACATCGAGCGCGCCCGTTCCAGGTGCTGCAGGGCAAGGTTCGGATCGGCGGCCGCGCTGGCCGCGGTCATCGCCTCCTCGAACGCCTGCGCATCGGACCAGCCGATGAGGTTGGGATCGAGCCGGTAGCGGTCGTTGTGGAAGGTGACGGCGCTGCCGCGATCGCCTCCGTGCCGCGTCGGCTCGAGCGTCCCCCGCAGGCCCCCGAGCGTGCGGTGGAACGCCAGGTCGGCGCGGTCCAGGTCAACATCGGGCCAGATGAGCTCGACGAACTCATCCTTGGCCACGCCGTGCTCGCCGCGGTCGAAGAGAAAGGCGAACACCGCCTCCGCCTGCCGGGTGCCGGCCTTCTCGCCGCCCCAGCGGCTGACGAGTTCGCCCTGGCGCTCGACGCGGAGCGGGCCGAGGGCAAAGACGTGCAACCCGGCCGAGGCGCCAGCCGCGTCGACGAGTGCCTCGCTGAGGTCCGATCCGCGGGTCCGCACCGCCCGGCGCTCGGCGGAGAGGGTTTCCAATGCGGCGGCCTGCTGGTCGTGGCGCTCGGCCAGGCTGAGGGATGCCGCCACGTAGCCGGCAGCTGATACCAGCAGGCCGGCCTCGTGCTCGGTGAACGGCAGGCCCGTCTGCTTCGCACCGAAGATGATCGTCCCCTCCGTCCGGCCGTCGTGGTGCAGGGGCAGCCGCATCGCGAGAGGATCGTCCTGCTGGACCACGCCCTGCTCCGCCAGCAGCTCGCCGGTCGGCGCGATGACCGCGGCGCCGCGGAGGCGGAAGATGCGCGTCAGCCGAGCGAGGGCCGGGAGCACGGCGGTGTCCGGCCGCTGGGCGGTGAGCACCTCCTCACCGAGGGCCTGCAGCAAGCGGTAGTAGGCGCGGTCGCGCGGCGACCGGCCGCGCAGCACGCGACGCAGGAGATCGGTGAGCGGGCCGAGCAGCGCGATAGTGACCACCAGCGCGAGGGCTGTGATGATCGGCAGTTCGATGTGCAGCACGTCTTGGGTCACCCGTTCCAGCGCCACCAACAGGGCGACGAAGACGGTCACGCCGATGCCGACCACCATCGTGTACGAGAAGGCGCGGCTCGCGTTTTCGGTCGACATGAACAGGCCCTGCACGAAGACCGCGTAGGCGGCCAGCACCATGGCTGCGGTCACCAGCGACACGCCGATCCACGGCTCTGATTCGGACACCCCGGGCAGGATCCGCAGCATCCCACCCAAGGCGCCGATGCCGACCGTCGCCAGCGCAGCCTGCAGCTGGCGCTGCCGCGCCACGTCGTCGCCCGCCACCCGCAGCGCCGCGATGATCCAGTACAGCGCGGACCCGAAGATGAGGAGGCGCGCCAGGATCCAGGCCCAGCCCAGAATCTCGCCCGGCATGCCGAATGGCTCGAGGTGGGGTGCGTTGACGGCGAGTGGCTGGTCGGGCACCAGGACCGCCTCGACCGCCACCGCAATGCACACGACGTATGAGGCGATCAGCGCTCGCCGCTGTGCGATGGACAGGGTGCCTTCGACGGTGAGCGCCAGTGCCACCTGCAGCGTGGCGGCCGGCAGCAGGAAGGCGGCGACGTCCTCGATGGCGTTGAAGGCCAGGTCCACGCCCGGATCGGTGCTCAGCCGCTCGATGATGATCGCGAGCGACCAAACAACCAGCAGGCCGGTGACGAAGGCGAACACGCGGGCGCCGCGCTGGCCTCCGGCGCGGGTCAGGACGATCAGTCCCAGCCAGGTGGCCAGGATGACGGTCACGCCGTGGGCGCCGATCTCCAGCGACTCGGCCACTGGTTCCCCTCGCCTCCGATCGGGGCAGCCCGGTGACAGTAACGCCGCGGGACGGACGCGACAAGGGATGCGACCGCGACAGACGAGGTGTCCGGTAAGCGCGCGATAAGGGTTTGGTGAGTACCTCCTGGACTACCATCGACGAAATGCCAGCGGTCGTGCCGTCACCCGACCAGCTCCCGATCTTCGAGGAGCTGGCCGCTCCACCGGCACGCCGTCCCCGTCCGCACCTCCGCATCCAGCCGCCCCTGCTGGCCGACCTGACACCGCGCCAGCGCAAGGCGGTCACGCACGGCAACGGTCCGCTGCTGATCGTTGCGGGCGCCGGGACCGGCAAGACCACAGTCATCACTCGGCGCATCGCCTGGCTCATCGCCGAGAAGCGCGCCAAGCCGTCGGAGATCCTGGCGCTGACCTTCACCGATCGGGCCGCTCTGGAAATGACGGAGCGGGTCGATCGACTGGTGCCGTATGGCTACACGGACACGGTGGTCAGCACCTTCCACGCCTTCGGCGATCGGCTGCTGCGTGACCACGCCCTGGAGGCCGGACTCTCGGATCGCTCGACGGTCATGTCGCGCGCCGAGCAGGTGATCTTCCTGCGCGAGCACCTGTTCGAGCTGCCATTGGACCGATATCGCCCGTTGGGCGACCCCACCCGCTTCCTCCACGCCCTAGTCACCCTGATCAGCCGCGCCCGCGACGAGGACGTCGAGCCGGCCGAGTACCTGATTGCCGCGGCGGAGCTGACGGAACGCGCGGCTGCCGCGCCCGATGACCCAGCGCTGAGCGAAGAGGCGGCCCAGCAGGTGGAGCTGGCCGGGCTGTACGCCGCCTACGAGAAGCTGATGCGGGCTAACGATCGGTTCGACTTCGGCGATCAGGTGAGCCTGGCCCTGCGCCTGCTGCGCGAGCATCCGGCCGTCCTGGCCCAGGAGCGCCAGCGCTATCGCTACATCCTGGTCGACGAGTTTCAGGACACGAATTACGCGCAGTTCGAGCTGGTCAAGCAGCTGGCGGGCTCGTCCAAGGCGAACGTGACCGTGGTGGGCGACGACGATCAGAGCATCTATCGCTTCCGCGGAGCCGCCCTGTCGAACATCCTTGGCTTCCGCACCGCCTTCCCTCGCGCCGGCAGCGTGGTGCTGAACGACAACTTCCGAAGCCGCCAGCCGATCCTGGATGCCGCCTATCGCCTCATCCAGCACAACGACCCGGATCGGCTGGAGGCGCGCGAAGGCCTGGACAAGCGGCTGGTCGCTCGGTCCCGCTTCGACCGCCCGACTGGCGACGGTGGACCCATCGAGCTGTTGGCCTTCGATACCGGCTCGGACGAGGCCGATGCCCTGGCCGAGCGGGTTGGCGACTCCCTCCGCACCGGCCGCAGCCCCGGCGACCACGCGATCCTGGTGCGGACCAACCGCGATGCGGACCCCATCCTGCGCGCGCTGAACATGGCTCGCATCCCGTGGCGCTTCTCCGGCACGGCCGGGCTCTACCACCAGCCGGAGGTCCGCCTATTGGTCAGCTTCCTGCGCGCCGTCAACGACCCAGAAGATTCCGTCAGCTGCTACGACCTGGCCACCTCGGAGATCTTTGGGCTCGATCCGCAGGCCGTGACCGTCGCGCTGAACGCGGCCAGCCGCCGCCGCACCCCGTTGGAGCAGTCGCTGCGCCAGGCGCGCGACGGGGAGGTCGCTCGCTTCGGTCAGCGGGCCATGCAGGTGATCGAACGCCTGCTGGCCAGCCTCGACCAGCACCGCCAGCTGAGTACGGAGCGCAACGCGGGGGAGTTGCTCTACCACTTCGTCACCAGCAGCGGCTGGCTGGGGCGCCTGGCGCGCGAGGCGCGTGAGGGCGGCGAGGAGCGGCTGGCCAACGTCGCGCGCTTCTTCGAGATCGTCCGCCGCCAGGCGGGCCTGCTGCGCGACGACCGGCTGCCGTTCCTTGTCGCGCAGCTCGACACTCTGATGGAGGCGGGGGATGACCCCTCCACCGCCGACGTCGATCTCGATCACGGCGACGCGGTGCACGTCCTGACCTACCACAAGGCCAAGGGCCTGGAATTCCCGATCGTCCACATGGTCGGCCTGGTCGACGATCGGTTCCCGACCCGCTCGCGCGGCGACCTGTTGACGCTGCCGGCGACGCTGGTCCGGGAGCCGATGCCGGAGGGCGACCACCACCTGGCCGAGGAGCGCCGCCTGTTCTACGTCGGCATGACCCGGGCGCGCGAAGCACTCCACCTCAGCTGGGCGGGCGACTACGGCTCGCGCACCGCGCGACGACCGAGTCCATACCTGCTGGAGGCGCTGGACCTGCCGCCCGCAACCCCGGCCGATCTGCTGCGGCCCAGCGTGGCGGAGCGTCTGGCGCGGAATCAGCGCGCACAGACGCCGCCGGCGGCACCCGCCCGGCCGGTCAGCCTGGCCGACCGCCAGCTGCGCCTCAGCTACGGACAGATCAGTGACTACCTGGACTGTCCGGCGCGCTATCGGTACGCCCACGTCATCCGCCTGCCGACCCCGGCATCGCACCAGATGGCCTACGGCCGCGCCCTGCATGCCGCCGTGCAGGCCTACCACCGCCGGCAGCTGGCCGGCCTGAGCACTTCGCGCGAAGAGCTGCAGGCCGAGCTGGATGCCGCCTGGGAGTCGGTGGGCTTCCTCACCCGGCAGCACGAGGAGGCGCGCCGCGCGGCGGCTCGGGAGGCGCTCGATCGCTTCTGGGAAGAGCAGCAGGTCGACCCTGCCCGCCCGGTCGCGGTGGAGGAGGAGTTCTCGGTGGTCATGGGCCGTGACCGGGTGCGCGGTCGCTATGACCGCGTGGATGTCGACGCCGACGGGCGGGTGGTGATCACCGACTACAAGTCCGCGGACGTGCGCGATCCGGCCACGGCGGCGCGCCGCTCGCGCGACTCGCTCCAGCTGTCGCTCTACGCACTCGCCTACGAGTCACAGCACGGACGCCTGCCCGACGAGCTGACGCTGCATTTCCTGGACTCCGGCATGGTCGGCCGCAGCACGCCGACACCGAAGCGCCTCGAAAAGGCGGCCAGCCAGGTGGCGACGGTGAGCGACGGGATCCGGTCCGCCGACTTCGGGGCCAATCCGTCGCCCATGCGGTGTGGCTTCTGCCCGTTCCGCGAGATCTGTCCGGACGCCGCGCGATGATCCGCCCGGCCATGCCCGTCGTCCATCGGTGAGCCGCCGCACCAGGCTGGCCGTCGCCGCCCTGGCGCTGCTCGCCGTCCTGGTGGCGTGCCTGCTGTTGGTCTTTGCCAGCGTCGCCTGCCCAACTGACACGCCCGAGCAACCGTGCCCGGGCGCCGTCAGCAACCGCGTCCTGGTGATCGGGTTCGCCGCCCTCGCGGTCGGACTGCTGGTGGTGCCGTTCGCGCTGATCTCCGAGTTCGTGATCCGCGGCCGGATCCTGTACCGCGGCGCCTGGGCCCGCGCCATTCGCCGTGGGCTGCTCGCAGGCGGCGCCGTGGCTGTCCTCGGCGGCCTGCGGATGGGCGGCGCGCTGACCGTGCCGGTGACGATCTTCCTGCTGCTGCTGGCCGCCGCCATCGAGTGGCTGGCCATCCGGCGCTTCGACTCCCCGTGAGCGGCGACATCTTCGCCGGCCAGCCAACCGACGCCGACCTGCTGGCCGAGCTGTACGACCTGGAGCACGACGAGGTCGTGGAGGACCTCGTCTTCTACCGCGAGCAGACGCGGCGCAGCGGGCCGGCGGTGCTGGATCTCGGCTGCGGGTCCGGCAGGCTGCTGCGCAGCTTTGCCGCCGGCAAGGGACGGCGCATCGTGGGCGTCGACGGCTCGGCCGCGCTGTTGCGACGCGCCGAGGCCCGGGTCGCCGCCGAGCCGCTCCTGGCAGCAGCGCGCGACCAGGGCCGCCTGCACCTGCTCGAGGGGGATGTCCGGCGCCTGGATCAGCTGCCGGTGCGCAGCCGGCTCGGCCCGGCGGGCGCTAACCTGGTGGTGGCCGCGGGCGTCATGCCCCACCTGGATGGTCCCGAGGACGCGATGCGCATGCTGTCCGGCGTGGTGCCGCTGCTGGCGGAGCACGGCCGGCTCATCCTTGACGACCTGGGACCAGCCCTGCTGCCGGAGCGGGACCTCCCGCTGTCAGTCGATTGGCGCCGCACGATGAACGGCCAGGAGGTGGTCCGCCGCAGCCAACTGATGCTCCGGGAGGCGCCCGAAGGGCTGCGCGTGGCCTTCTCGACGATCGTCGACGTAGGACGACCCGATGGTACGATAGCGCGGTTTCCGGCTAGCTATCGACTCTGGTATTCATCGGATGACGCACTCGTCGAGCTCATCCGGCAGGCCGGATTGGCTCTCGAGTTTGCGTACGGCTCGCACGACCTGGACCCGCCCAATGCGGCCAGTGAGCGTCGGATCCTGGTGGTCCGCCGTGCCGGTGAGTGACGAAGGCGGCATCGGTTTGGGGGCCGCTCCGGACGCAGGGTAGAGGGCAGACTTGGCAGCAGAACAGATCAGGCTCCTGGTGATCGAGGATGTCCCGCAGGTGGCGGCGCACATGCGTCAGCTGCTGCAGGCCCAGTCCCAGATCAAGATGCTCGACGTGGTGACTTCCGGCGAGCGCGCGGTGGAAGCCGTCAACGAGTACAAGCCCGACGTGGTCATCGTCGACGCGCTGTTGCAGGGCCGCGTCTCGGGCAGCGACGTGGCGCTTGGCGTCCGCCAGTCCGAACCGCAGGTCGGCGTGGTGATGCTGACCGTGCCGCAGAACCCGGTCAGCGAGAGCGCCGAACGTGGTGTCGACAGCGTCCTGCGGATGCCCTTCTCGGGCTTCGACCTCACCACCATCGTGCGCAAGACCTACGAGCTGCGCAGTGCCCAGGCCACCCGCGAAGGCAGCATGATGATCTCGCTCTTCTCGCCGAAGGGCGGCGTCGGGCGGACCACCATTGCCTACAACCTGGCGGTGGCGCTGGGCGCGGATCACAGCGTCTGCCTGGTCGATGGCTCGCTGCAGTTCAGCGACCTGCGCGGCCTGCTGCGGGTGCCGGCGACCGCGCCGTCGATCGTGAACCTGCCAACAGATCGCATTCGCGAGGCAGACGTTGCCGATGTGGCCTGGAAGGACCCGTCCGGCGTCGACATCCTGCTGGCTCCGCCGCGGGTGGAGATGGCCGAGATGGTAACCGTCCGCGACATCGAGAAGTCGCTCAGCATCCTGCGGCAGCTGTACCAGTTCGTTGTGATCGACACGCGCGCCGGACTCGGCGACGACGTGCTCGTGTTCCTGGACGCGTCCGACCTGATCCTGCAGGTGCTCACCTACGACTCGATGGCGATCCGCAACCTGGCCATGGCCGGTGAGGCGTTCGACGCCATCGGCTACCCGGCCACCAAGCTGGCCACGGTGCTGAACCGATCCGACTCGACCGGCGGCATCACCAAGGCCGATGTCGAGACCGCCCTGGGCAGCCCCATCGACTTCGAGATCGTGTCCGATGGTCGCCTGGTGGTGGCGGCCAACAACGAGGGCGTGCCGTTCGTCTCCGGCAGCCCCGATGCGCCAATCTCGCAGGGCATCAGGAACATCGCCGCCTCGCTCAGCTCACACCTGCGCGAGCGCGCCCCGGTCCTCGCGTCCCGCTGACGCACTCGGTGACCCGTTCCACCGATTCCCGGCCGATCGGTGTCTTCGACTCCGGGGTGGGCGGGCTGACGGTCCTGTCCGAGATCCGGCGCCGGCTGCCGGACGAATCGACCATCTACCTGGGTGATAACGAGCGCACGCCCTACGGCCCACGACCGGCAGACGAGGTCCGGCGCTTCACGCTCGAATGCGTGGCGTGGCTGCTGGACCAGGACGTCAAGGCGCTGGTCCTCGCCTGCAACACCGCCACCTCGCACGCGCTCGGCGACGTTCGAGCCGCGTCGCCGGTGCCGGTGCTGGGCGTCGTGCGCCCCGGAGCGGTGACCGCCGCGGCCGCCACGCGTTCTGGGCACGTCGGCGTGATCGCCACCGTGGGGACGGTGGCGTCCGGCGCCTATCCGGCGGCCATCAACGAGGCCGATCGCCGGCTGGCCGTGCGCCAGCAGGCGTGCCCCGACCTGGTACCGCTGGTCGAGGCCGGCGAGCTGGACGGCCCAGAGACGGCGGCGGCGGTCAACGGCTACCTCAAGGAACTGCTGCGGGCCGATCCGACCATCGACACCCTGCTGCTGGGCTGCACCCACTACCCACTGCTGCGGCCGCTGATCGAGCGCCGTGTCGGTCCGGAGGTCAAGGTGGTCGACTCCGCCTTCTCCACCGCGCTGGCCATCGAGGACCTGTTGGACGCCTTGGGAGCGCGCGCCCCGGCGCACGACGGCGGAGACGGCAGGGACGGCCATCGGATTGCCACCACCGGCGACGTGGCGGCCTTCAGGGCAGTGGCGGAGCGCGTCTTCGGCGCGCGGCTCCCGGCGGCGGAGGCGGTCACAGTAGCAGCGCACTAGACTCAGGCCGATGACACGCAATGCCAGCCGCCTGGGCATGGGTATCGTGGTCGGCGGGCTGCTCGCCATGGGGGCCACCGTCGCGCAGCGCGAGATCATGCGGCGCGCCGGCACGCGACTAATCGACTGGGAGACGGTGCGCGGCATCGCCCGCCGCCGGCTGGGCGCCGATGGTGCACCCCTGCGCACCGAGGTCCGCGATTCGGCCGAGGACTTCTACCGCGACGCCCTGCGGCGGATCGAGCCCGTGGTGGCCGAGGAGATTGGCGCCAGGCTGCCGGCCGCGCTCGAGACTCCGGCGGTGATCGATCGGCAAGAGTGGATCGACCTGAACCTGGTCACCTTCGAGCAGCTCTTCAACCGGATCGAGCAGATCATGGCCAGCCAGGCCGCGGCGGACACGCCAGGACGAGCGCTGGCCCGCATCGTCAACCGCTCGATCGGCAACCAGCAGCTCGGCTTCCTGATGGCGTTCCTGGCGCGCAAGGTGCTTGGCCAGTACGACATCAGCCTGCTGGCCGCCACTCCCACGTCACGTGGCCGCCTGCACTTCGTGGAGCCGAACATCCGCGCCACGGCGGCGAACATGCGGCTGCCACTCGACGAGTTCCGCACCTTCATCGCCCTGCACGAGGCGACGCACGCCTTCGAGTTCGAGGCGTATCCCTGGCTGCGCGCTCACTTTGCCGGCCTGGTGGCCGAGTCCATCGATCGGCTGGCCGCCGATTCCAGTGGCCTCGGGGCACGCCTGCGCAGCGCGCTCGCCAACCGCGATGGCGGGCACTGGCTCGAGCGCCTCATGACCCCGGCCCAGCTGGAGACGTTCCAGCGCACCCAGGCGCTGATGTCGCTGCTGGAGGGCTACTCGAACCACGTCATGAATGCCGCCGGCGAGCAGCTGCTGCCGGGCTTCGGCCAGATCCATGAACGCTTCGAACGCCGCAACGTCAACCGCGGGCCGTTGGAGCGCGCGATCATGCGCCTCACCGGGCTGGACCTGAAGATGGAGCAGTACCAGGCCGGCGAGCGCTTCGTCGACACCGTCATTGCCTCACGTGACCGGGCCTTCATGAACCGCGTCTGGCAGGGCCCAGAGACGCTGCCGACGCTGGAAGAGATCCGCGCGCCGGCGCGCTGGATCGCCCGCATCGACGGAGCCGCAGCGGGGGAGCCGCACTGAGCACGGAGCCGCTGGTCGTCCTGGCCACGCCGATCTTCGGGGCCCCGCTGGGGAGCGAGCACGTCGCCCAGATCGAGGCTGTGCCAGGCGCGAAGGTCGTCGCCATCTCGCGCGAGGGCCTGGTCCATGACGACGCCGAGTCGGCGCTCGGCGCGGCCCGCGTGCTCCTCCGGGGCGGCGTGCCGGCGTCGGTCCTCGACCATGTCATCGGTCGCGCACCGCGGCTGGAATGGATCCATTCGTTCTCGGCCGGCATCGACCGCGTGGCCACGCCCGCCGTTCGGGAGCGCGGGCTGACCGTCACCAATGCCCGCGGGGTCTTCAGCCGGCCGATCGCCGAGTACGTGGTGATGATGAGCCTGGCCATCGCCCGCCATCTCCCCCAGCTGATGGAGCTGCAGCGCGAACGGACCTGGCAGCCGCTGCGGGGCCGCGAGCTGGGCAGCCTGACGGTGGGGATCATCGGCTACGGCAGCATTGGCTCCGAAATCGCGCGTCTGCTTGAGCCGTTCGGCACGTCCATCCTGGCCACCCGGCGCCATGCTGACCGGGGCGCGGCGGAGCCCAATGTCCAGCTCTTCGGCTACGACCAACTCGACGAGGTGCTGGGCGGCAGCGACCTCGTGGTGGTGGCCGCGCCGCTGACCGATGAGACGGCCGGCATGATCGGCGCCGACCAGCTGCGGTCGATGCGCGAGAGCGCCTGGCTGATCAACATCGCCCGTGGCCGGCTGATCGACGAGCTGGCCCTGCGCCGCGCGCTCGAGGCGAGCTGGATCGCCGGCGCGGTGCTGGACGTCTTCACCGATGAGCCCCTGCCCCCCGACTCACCGCTGTACGACACGCCGAACCTGATCCTGACGCCGCATACCAGCTGGTCGTCCGATCAGGTCGTTGAGCGGTCGGTTCACCTCTTCGTGGAGAACCTGCGGCGCTTTGCCGACGGGCAGCCGCTCGAGAACGTGGTGGACCTGGAGGCCGGGTACTAGCTGGTGCAGGTCACCATCGTTGGCCTGCCGGGGTCGGGGAAGAGCACCGTCTTCAATGCGCTGACCGGCGGGCAGGCCGAGACCGGCGGCTACTCCGGCGGCCGAGCGGCCCCGAACATCGGCGTCGTCAAGGTGCCCGATGAACGCCTGGACCACCTCTCGGAGCTGTTCAAGCCGAAGAAGACAACCCCCGCCGATGTGACCTACGTCGACGTGGCCATTCCGGCCGGAGCCGCCCGCGAGGGCACCATCCAGCCCGATGTGCTCGCCCAGATCCGGAACGCCGACGCGCTGCTGCATGTCGCCCGCGCCTTCGAGGGCGGGGCCGCCGAGCGCGCGGCCGACCCGTGGCGGGACGTCGAGGAGCTGGAGCTGGAGTTCACGGTTGCCGACCTGACCGTGGTCGAAAAGCGGCTGGAGAAGCTGCAGACCTCCGGCCGCCACGGCTCGACCGCCGAGCGGGAGCAGAACGCGATGGAGGAGGCCCTGCTGGACCGAATTCTCCCGCACCTGTCGGAAGGGAAGCCGCTCCGCTCCTTCAGCCTCGACGCCGACGAGGAGCACCGGCTGCGTGGCTACCGCTTCCTGACCCAGAAGCCGGTGCTGGTCGTGCTGAGCATCGACGAGGCGCAGCTGGGCGAGACCGCTAGGCTGGAGGAGGAGGGGAGGGGACGCTTCGCCCAGCCGTCGACCGACGTGGCGGCGCTGGCCGGCAAGATCGAGGCGGAGATCGGGCAGCTTCCCGAGGACGACGCAGCGCTATTCATGGAGGACCTCGGCATCGCCGAGGCGTCGCGTGGCCGGGTCATCCGGCTGACCTATGCGCTGCTCGGCCTGTTCAGCTTCTTCACCGCCGGCGAGGACGAATGCCGCGCCTGGACCCTGTCACAGGGCGACAGCGCGGTGGATGCGGCGGCAGCCATTCACACCGACCTGGCGCGTGGCTTCATCCGCGCCGAGGTGGTCACCTACGAGGACCTGATGGCGGCCGGCAGCATGGCCGATGCGCGCAAACGCGGCGTGCTGCGCTCGGAAGGCAAGGCGTACCAGGTGCGCGACGGCGACGTCATCGAGGTCCTGTTCAACGTCTCGCGCTGAGTGGTGGCGGCGCTCGCCGCCGCGCCGTCAGGAAGAGTGGTCGAGCTCCACGATCATGCTGCGGAACTCGTC
>DATBRW010000092.1:0-1831 GCA_036560125.1 Candidatus Limnocylindria bacterium | reverse complement strand
GTGACCAAGACCGGCCTGATGCTGGGCCTGGGCGAGTCGTGGGACGAGGTGCTCGAGGCCATGCGCCTGCTGCGGGAGGCGAACGTCGACGTGCTGACCATCGGCCAATACCTGCGCCCCAGCCGCCAGCACCTGCCCCTGCACAAGTACTACACCCCGGCCGAGTTCATGAGCCTGCGCCGCAGCGGGCTGGAGATGGGCTTCACCCACGTCCAGTCCGGGCCGTTGGTCCGCTCGAGCTACCACGCCGCCGAGCAGGTCCCCGGATCGCCGGGCACCGACGCCGTTGCCGTCTGATGTCATCCCGCGATCATGTCGCCCTGCTCGCGGGACGCATCGCGATCACCCACCGCCATTTGATCGACGCCGCGCGGGCCTGCAGCGATGAAGACCTGGTCTGGCATCCGGTGCCCACTGCGGCGCCAATCGCCTTTCACCTGTGGCACGCCGGCCGATGGGCCGATCGCTGGGCCGAGGCGGTGGGTGGCCGCCCTCAACGCTGGAACCGCGAGGATCTCACCGCCAAGTGGAAGTTCCCCGTGGATCAGGGCAACGGCGGAACCGGTATGGAGATGCCCGATGACGCGGCCGCCAATCTCCCCTTCCCGCCGCGCGACGCCCTCGCGACCTACTTGCGGGGCGCCTTCAACGACCTGGAGCAAGCTATTGGCGCCCTCGACGACGAGACGATTCTGCAGCCTGCCGACGACCTCCTGGGCAAGCGGGCGCCGCTCGACGACTCGCTGATACGTCACCTCTCGCATGTCAGCCGTCACCTCGGCATGATCGAAGCGCTGCGGGGCGTGCGCGGCGGCCCCGGCACCGCGACCAGCTGACCGATCGCCGCATGCGAGACATCAGCCAAGGCCCCGTTGTCGGGCATCAGCCGAGGCCCCTGCGCCGACCGCGACGCGACCTTCCCTTCACCCCGGCTAGCGACGTCCGGCCCCTGATGGCCGCCCACGGCGGGATGCTGACCGTCGAACGCCTGGGGACCGTCCCCTACCAGCCCACCTGGGAGCTGCAGGACGAGCTGGCCGACCAAAGGCGCCGTCGCCGGATCGGCGACCGGCTGCTGCTGCTCGAGCACTTCCCGGTCTACACCATCGGCCGTGGTGGCGATGAGGCGAACCTGCTGGCCGGTCCCGATCGGCTGCGCGAGCTTGGCGCCGAATTCGTGCGCATCGATCGTGGCGGCGACATCACCTACCACGGGCCGGGCCAGCTGGTCGCCTACCCCATCGTCGAGCTGCGCGACCCGCTCGACCTGCGACGCTACGTGCGCAGCCTGGAGGCGGCCATCATCGAGACTGCCGCCGCCTTCGGCGTGGCCGCCGGCCGCATCGAGGGCCTGACCGGCGTCTGGGTCCAGGATCGGCGCAAGCTGGCCGCCATCGGCGTGCGAGTGCGCCGCGGCGTGACGACCCACGGCCTGGCCCTGAACGTGAACACGAAGCTGGCCTGGTTCGACGAGATGGTCCCGTGCGGCATCCGCGACAAGGAGGTCACCAGCCTGGCCCGCGAGCTCGGCCATCCGGTGCCGATGGAGGCCGTCGAGGACGCACTGGCGACCGCCTTGGCCCGCGCCCTTGGCCTGCGCCTGGCCGATGGCGCGCCAGGCATCGCCGGGCCCGCGGGCGCCACCGAACAGTGAGCGACACCACGCCCATGGTCGAGCGCAGCCAGGGAGCGGCCGAACACGCGCCGCGGATCGAGGTCGGCGCCTTTCCGCCATGGGACACCAACGCCTACCTGGTCTGGGACGGGACGTCGCCGGAGGCCCTCATCCTGGACCCCGGCATGAGCTCGACCGCAAGCCTGGTCGAAAGCG
>DATBRW010000091.1:0-5020 GCA_036560125.1 Candidatus Limnocylindria bacterium | reverse complement strand
CTGAAGGTCGTGGGTTCGAGTCCCGCCGGGCACGCCACCCCCACCTATACTCCCGTCCATGCTGATCATTGGTCTCATCCTGTTCGGGATGCTCATTGGCGCGGGCGCGCAGCTGATCCTCGGTCGCTACCGCGGGCAGGTCGATTGGGGCATGGCCCTGGTCTCCGGCCTCGTTGGCTCGTTTGTGGGTGGGCTGCTGTTCAGCCTGGTCGCCGGCGACGGGCTGGAGCTGCGACCGAGCGGGATCATCGGTTCGCTCATCGGCGCCGTCGTCATCACCGCTCTTTGGCGCTGGTGGGCCAGCCGGTCGGCCTAGCGCTGGTGTAACCGCCGCCGATGTACCTCCTGGCAGGAGCACGGAGTCATCCGTACCCAAGGAGGTAGGGCGTGTCGGAGCAGAGCCTGTACGAGCGGCTGGGCGGCGTCTTCGCCGTGGCAGCCGTGGTCGACCATTTCAGTGATGCGATCGTCAAGAACCCAATCGTGGGCCAGGCGTCGCCGAACCCCGCACTGCGTGAGTGGCACACGCTGCAGCTTGGGCGGCTGCCGGGCCTGAAGTTCATGCGGACGCTGTGGGTCTGCAACGTGGCCGGCGGGCCGTTCACCTATGTCGGCACCCACCCCGGCCGCGACGAGGTGAGCCTGGAAGAGGCCCACCGTCGCTTCAGCATCTCGCCCGAGGAATTCGACGAAGTGGCAGCCGAGCTGGGTCGCACGCTCGACGCCGTTGGCGTGCCCGCCCAGGAGAAGGGCGAGGTGCTGGCGGCCTTTGCGGCACACAAGGGCGAGGTCACCGAAGGCTTCCTGGTCGCCGCGGGCCACTGAGCAAGGCCAGGTGACCACCGGCGAACCGGTGATTCGCCCGCGCTGACGTCGATCGGCTAGGGTCCGGGCATGCCGGACGCAGCCCCGCCATCCGTCCTGCGCATCGTCGCCATGGCGGCGCCGGCGGCGGCGGCGATCGCCGTCTTCGGCGTCCTGTACGGGGCGGCCGCGCGCCCGCTGATGGGTCCCGAGCTGACGATGCTGTCGTCGGTCATCGTCTTCTCGGGCGCTACCCAGTTCACCACCATCGGTCTCGTGGCTGCCGGCGCCGGTGGACCGGCGATCCTGGCCACGGTGGCGCTGCTCAACGTTCGCCACCTGCTGATGGGCGCCGTGTTGCGCTCGTCACTCGGACCGTCGCGGCTGAAGCGCGCGCTGCTCGCCTGGTTCCTGCTCGATGAGAGCTTCGGTTTCACGATGGTGGCGGCCGACCGCACGCCGCCGGGGCGTGGACGGATCCAGGTCGCTGAACGCACCCTCCTGGTCACCGGCATCAGCTGCTACGGGGCATGGCTGGCAGGGACCGCATTGGGCATCCTGGGCGCGGGCGTCCAGGGCCTCGAGGAGGTGTCGACCGCCCTGTTCCCCGTGCTGTTCATCGCCCTGGCGGCGCTGACGGCCCGCACCCTGAGTCTGGCCGCGCGAGCCGCGTTGGCGGCGGGGATCACGGCCGTGATCGCCTTCACCTTGCCCACGTGGAGCGCCCTGGCACCGGTGGTCTCCGGCCTGCTGGTCGCCATCCCGAATGACCCCAAGGCACGGACGGACCGATGACGCCGCTCCTCATGGCCGCCGTGGCGGCCATCACCTACGGCAGCCGGCTGGCGGCGATGGCCGTGCTGCCGCGACCTTCGGGCCGCGTCGAGACGATCCTCGAGCGCGTGGTACCCGCCATCTTCGCCAGCATCGCGACCCTATCGCTGATCACCGACCAGCCCGGCCTGGTGGAGGGACCGATCCTGCTGGCGGCCGCCGGCGCTCTGCTGGCGGCGCCGCGCCGCTCGTTCGCCCTCTGCCTGGTGGCCGGCCTGGCCGGCTACTTCGTTGGCCAGCTCATCCTGTAGGCCAGGACGGCTGGTCAGCCCTCGATCGTGCCGACCATGACCGGGTCGGTGGTGGGTGCATCCACCCGCTCCGCCTCCACCGTCACGGCAAAGGTCTGGAAGCCGGACAGATCCTGCTCCACCGGAACCACCGCCACGCCGTTGTCGCTGGGCTCGAAGGCGCCAACGTCGACGGGGGTTCCGTCGGGACTGATCAGCCACAGGACGTACAGCTGATTCGCGTCCAGGGCACTGGCGTCGGTGACCACGAACGAGGCACCGGTGCCGGCAGTGTCGACCACGTAGCCGCGGCCGGCGGTTCCGTCGACAGGATGCGCCGGCTCTCCGGCGGCGATGGCATCCGCCACCGCCCGCAGTGCCTGCTGCTGCTCGTTGAGCTGTGAGGCCTGCGCGAAGCCCCAGACCCCAACCGCGATCAGGGCCACCACCGCGACCACGGCCAGCGGGCGGGCCACGTTCGGCGACAGCCAGTCGAGCCAGCCGCGGCGAGCGGGTCGCGGCTCCTCTGCGCTGATGGGCGGCGCTGCCGGAGCCGCGTCCGCGGCCCGGTCCTGCGGTACCGCTGCCACCGTGGCCATGAGGCGGTCGCGCAGGCCGGCCGATGGCTGGATCGGCTCGAGGCTGGCGGCCAGCGAGGCATCGGCTCCAAGCAGAGAGCGGAGCTCGGCGTGCGGCTGCTGGCAGGTGGCCAGGTGCTCGCGCGCGGCGCGCATCTCGTCAGCGTCCACCGCGTCCAGGGCCAGGGCCCCGGCCAGGGCGTCGACGTCGGCGCAGGCGTACTGCAGCGTCATCGGTCCATCCGCTCCACCGGGAGCCCTTCGGGGACCACGCTGACCGGCGCCGCATCGGTCAGGGCCAGGCTGTCGCGCAGCTTGGCCAATGCCAGGCGCAGGCGGCCGCTGGCGGTGCCCTGCGGCACGCCGGTGATGACGGCGATCTCGCGATAGGTACGGCCGCCGAAGTAGGCGAGCTCCACCGCCTGGCGCTGCTCGTCAGGGAGCTCCGCCAGCGCGTCACGCAGCTGCGACGCCGAGCTGCGGCGCACCGCCTCCTCCCAGGTCGGATTGGGCCCGGTCCGGAGGAGCGACCGTTCATCGGCGTCGCCGACCTCGATGCTGGGGCGCGCAGCGCGAATCCGATCGATGGCGCGATTCCGAACGATCGTCAGCAGCCATGAGCGTAGGCTGCCGCGCGAAGGGTCGAAGCGCTCGATCTTCTGCCACGCCGCCACGAATGCATCGTGCACCAGGTCCTCCGCCAGCTCCCGATCCGACACGACGCGCACGGCGACCGCCATCGCGACCGGCGCATACCGGTCGTACAGCAGGCCGAGCGCCTCGCGGTCGCCGGACCGGAGTCGTTCCGCCAGGAGCTGGTCGTCGGGTGCGTGCACTGAATCAGTCATGACAAGGCTCGCAACCGTCGACGGTCGCTCCCGAGGCTTGAACGTGGATGGGCCGTCCCCGTATCACCGCAGCGAAGGATATCGGTCAGATCCAGCACCAACCAGCCGGTGGCGGGCCTGAGCTGATCTCCGAGTCGGGCAGCTCCATGGTCGGGGCACCGGGCCGTGCGCAGTCGGTGAGCCACATACGGGCACGCCAATCGTCGGGCGAGACCGGGAGGGCGGTCAACAGCGGGAAGAAGAAGGCCAGCAGCGCCACGCTGGCCACGGCGAACACGGCGACCACCGTCCGTCCTGCCACGGAGCGCCAGGCCAGTGCCGCCAGCACCCCCAGCCCGGCATACAGGAAGGGGATGGTCGGCAGGACGTACCACAGGAAGACCTGGCTGCGGTTGCCTTGCAGCGCCAGCCAGGGCAGATAGGTTGCGATCGCAGCCACGATCACCACGGCGGCCGGGCCGCCCACTCGCCAACCTCCGCGCGCCCACAGCACGGCCAGCGCCAGCAGCCCCAAGACGCCGGCCGCCCACGTCAGCGGGTTGCCAATCGCCAGGATCTCGCGGTAACCGTCGCTGGCGTCGAAGTAGTAGGCCACCGGGCGCTTCAGCAGCAGCCACGACCAGGGCGGCGACTCGTAGGGGTGGCTGCCCTCCAGGGTGGTGTGGAAGGTGAGCATCGCCTGCTGGTGCTCCCAGATGCCACGCCAGACGGTGCCGTCCTGCCATGGCAGGCCGATGAGCTCGCCCGGCATCCGCCCGATGTAGGCGGCCAGGTAGACGGCCACCGGCACCAACCCCAGCAACACCAGGCTGCGCGGCAGCTCCTCGCGGATGGCCAGCCAGGTGGCGCTCGTCCAGCTGCGCGGCGGCGAATTCGGCCCCACACTGCGCCTGGCGGCGATCTCCCAGGCGGCGGTCAGCCCGATCACCGCCAGCGCCACGTAGGCGCCGGACCACTTGACGGCCACGGCCGCGCCCAGCGCGATGCCGGCCAGCAGCCGCCACGGCCGGTGCAGCGTCAGCGCATGGAGGATCCCCGTGGGACGCCGGTCCCACTCCTGCGGCCGCGGCCGATCGCGGTCACGGACGGCGAACAGGATGGCCGCCACGCCGAAGAGCGTCACGAACACGTCCAGCATCCCGATCCGCGACTGGACGATATGCAGGAAGTCGCCGGCCAGCAGGGCGGCGGCTGTAAACGCTCCGAAGGTCCGGGCGTGGGGCGACGCGTTGCGCAGCAGCTGCCAGGTCAGCAGGAATAGCACCGCCACGGTGATGGTGCCGACCACGGCCGCCGAGATGCGCCAGCCGAACTCCTCGTAGCCGAACAGCTTGATGCCGGCGCCGATCATCCAATTGCCGAGCGGCGGGTGCGCCCGGCTGGCCAGCTGATCGATGCCGCAGTCGGGCGTGCCAATGACGTAGCGACACGCGTTGCGCGCATACCAGATCTCGTCGAACACGAAGCCAACCGGGCGGCTGAGCCCGGGCAGGCGCAGCGCGGCGGCCCCCGCGGTCACCGCCAGGAGCGCGATCCAGTCGAGGCGAGACCAGCCGGGCCGGCGGTCGATCTTCCAGTTCCTCCAGGGTCTGCTGCGCGCCCATGCTATCCGCGCGCACAACCCTCCCCGTCAGAGCGCCGCTGATGCAGGGCGCCGGGCCTCGCGTATCCACGGCATACCGCGTCCCACGCGGAGAGAAGCACTGCTGCAGGAGGGTCTGCCTTC